>CAZPED010000214.1:0-6464 GCA_964585335.1 uncultured Planctomycetaceae bacterium
GTTCTTCGGCGGGTACGGTGACGAGCGGACAGTGCAGCGCCGCCGAAGCGAGCGTGGCATGGCCGCCGGTGATCGAAGAGAGCAAGAACTGGGGCCCGAGTGGGCTCGTGAAATACAAGACCGTTGAATTGCTGCCCGGGTTGAGCAGCGGCGACGTCCAAACCCAGCGGGCGCTTGTTTTCGGTGTGCCGACTGGAATGAACTGATCGACGTTGGAAAGCTGCCCCAGGCCGGCCAGGTGGCCAACGTTCGCCGGATTAGCGCCGGGGTTCAGCCCCACCGACAGGTTGATCAGGTTGGTCGTGCCAGCCGGGGCGTTGTTGAGCGGTTGATAGGCATAGACATAGTCGGCGCCGCCGCTGGGATCGGTCGGAAAGCCAAGCGCCGTCGAGAGCGAGAATTGTCCCGGCGCGTAGACAGCGTAATCGACGTTGACGTTGAGATTGAATCCGCCGCTCGAAGCGCTGAACAACTTCGTGCCTTGCCAGGCGGGCAGGGCGGCGCCGTCGGAGGTCAGTGGGCCCGCCCAGGCGCTCGAGGCCGCCAGCACGCACACCAGGATCGCTGCACACCGCCGGAAATTCTTGTCCATGATTCAATCCCGTTGAGTGAGGAGCGGGCTCTTGTCGGCGCTGCTCCCAGCGGTCAATTCGAGCCGGCCGCGATGGGCAGTTCCCGCCTGGGCCGCGACTCGTCAATGCACCTCGATAGTTTTCTCACCAGCAAAAACAGCCAGGTCGTTGCAAACGTGATTCAGGCTCGGGGCCGTCGTCCCCGTGCGCGCCAGGCATGCCAGCCCAGGCCTGCCAGGCCCAGGGCCGCCAGCGTCAGCGATGTCGGCTCCGGCGCGGGAATCGAGTCGGGCGACGGCACCGGAATAACCGACGCGGCGCTACCGTGGTCGATGACCGTGCCGGTTAGCAGCATCGGAATATTAGGGCTCGAATAAACCAGGCCCACCGACGAACCGCCGGTCGGCACGCCGTCGAACAACCAGTTGGCCGTGTTGTACGGAATCAGGAAATCGAGCGAAGAGGGCGTTCCCGATACGCCATTGCCCGTGAAAGTGCCGATGTTGCTCGCGTCGTTGAGCAAGTCGATTGAAAGCGACGAGAGGGGCGCTTGGCCAGTCACGAACGCCTGATAGGCATAAACGAAATCGCCAGCCGGCGCGGTGTAGCCCAGGAAGCCGGCCGGGAAAGTGCCGGGAGCATAGACGGCCCACTCGACATAGCCCGACAAGTCTGTCGGAGCATTGCCATTGTTGGGATCGACGCCTTGGAAGGGAGTGCTGCCGTGCCAAGTGCCTTGATACGAACTGACGTCGGTCGCCAGGGTGCCAGCCAAGGCCGACGACGCGCAGCACACCAGGCACCACGCAAGAAGCCAAGGTTTTGTCCGACTCATTAGCGTTTCCTTTCGGCCAGTGACACCGGGGGCGCAGATAGCCAGTTCCGGGCTCTGCAATCGCGGGACATCATAGCAAACCACCGGCAGCGGTCAAGAAAAGGAACTTAATTTTTTTATAAATACTTTGGGGGGACCACTCGGGCTCATGTCGGCAGGAACGCCCCTTTGCCTGGTAAATCGGGCAAACCACCGAGGGTTGCAGCTAGCTCCCATGTCCCCGGTTCAGCGCGGTCCGCCAATTAATAGCGAGGCTATCGTCGTTTCTCCCTGGCAACTAAACTTGGACCACGAGCCGCCCCGAGGCGCTGCGGCTTGTTCCCCTCGCACGGCGCGTCTGGCCATTGGTCCAGTGACTTCGAGATTCGCTCATGCATCGCGGCTCGCGGCGGAAGTCGCGCGATTATCGTCGCCCATTGCCTGGCCGGCGCACGGATAGCCGTGGCCGGCCTGGGGGCCGTCTGGCCTTGGAGAGCCTCGAGTCGCGCCACATGCTGACCGCCCCGGCCGTGCTGGCCATTGCGCGGGCTACCGCCACCGACGTGACCAGCAACAGCACGGTTGACTATCTGCTGGCTTTCGATCAGCCGGTCACGAACGTCTCGACCAACGCGTTCGCGGTCGTAATGTCGGCCGGATTTGTCGACCCCCCCATGATCTCGGTCTCGGGTAATGGCGCCAATTACATGGTCAGCCTCAGCGGTGTGCATGGTAGCGGCTCGTTGCGGCTCGACCTGCTCGATCGCGATGCTATTCAGAACTCCGCGGGCGAGCGGCTGGGCGGCCTCGGCGCGGGTAACGGCAACTTCAGCGGCGAGACCTATCTGGTCGACCAGCAAGCTCCGCGCGTCACGGCGATCGACCGGCTTTCTCCCAATGCCGCCACGACCGGCGCCAGCAGCGTCGCCTATGCCGTCAGCTTTAGTGAGGCGGTCAGCGGGGTTGATGCGAGTGATTTTCACTTGGCGCTTGCTGGATCGCTCGTTGCATCGCCGCTCGTCAGCGTCGCCGGAAGTGGCGCCAGCTATACGGTCACCGTTAGTGGCATCGCTGGCGACGGCACATTGGGGCTCAACCTGGTCGATGACGGCAGCATCCTCGATTTGGCCGGCAATGGTCTCATGCCTCCCGGGTCGGGACCCGTCAGCTTCGCGGCACAAGTGACCTACGCCACGGGTCTGGTGCCCAATTCGGTCGCGGTTGCCGATTTCAACAAGGATGGTCGGGCCGACCTGGTCGTCAGCAACTTCTTGAGCAACACGGCCGGCGTGCTCTTGGGAAATGGCGATGGCACGTTTGCTCCGCAATTAACCACACCCACGCAGAACGGCCCCGTGGCCACAGCCGTGGGCGACGTCGATGGTGACGGTCGCGATGACCTCGTGGTGGCCAATTTCAGCAGCAATTCGGTCAGTCTGCTGTTGGGATACGGTAATGGCACGTTCGCGCCTCCGGTCTCATGGCCCGTCGGCGTGAATCCACAATCGGTGGCCCTGGCCGACGTCAATAACGACGGCCGACTCGACATTCTGGTTGCCAACTCGGGCAGCAATACGGTGGGCGTGTTATTGGGGAATGGAAACGGAACGTTTCAAGCGCAGACCACGGTTGCCGTGGGCAGCAAGCCGAACGGGCTGGCCGTGGGCGACCTCAATGGCGACGGATTGCTCGACCTGGTCGTGGCCAACTACACCAGCAACACCGTGGGAGTGCTGCTGGGCAACGGCAATGGTACGTTCCAGCCGCAAGTGGCGCTCCCGGCGCTCGCGAATCCGCAGTCCGTGGCCCTGGGCGACGTGAACCACGATGGCAAACTCGACGTGGTGACGGCCAACTTCGGCGCGAATTCGGTCAGCGTGTTCCTTGGGCACGGCGACGGCGCATTCGACGCGCAGGCTAGCTACGCCGCGGGATGGAAACCCCAGTCGGCGGTGCTGGCCGACGTCAACCAAGACGGCAACCCGGACATCGCACTGGTGAATTTCGGCAACAGCAATGCCGGCGTGCTTTGGGGAAACGGCGATGGCACTTTTCAGCCGCAAACCACCATGCCCACGGGCGTCAATCCGCAGTCGGTGGCCGTGGCCGATCTGAACCGCGACGGCAAGCCCGACCTGGTCGCGGCAAATTTTCTCGACAGCAACGTGAGCGTGCTGCTGGGCAATGCGCGCGGCGATTTCGTCGGACAAACCTACACCGTGCATGCTGCTACCCGGCTGACGTTTCTCGCAGTTCCGACACAGGGCACGGCCGGCAGCCCGCTGGGGGGCCCCCAGGGCGTTCGCGTGGCGGCCACCGACGAACTGGGCTCGACGATCGTCGACAGCGGTGTGCTAGTGACCCTTTCGATTGTGGGCGGCACGTTTGCCGACGGCGGCACCTCGGTCGTCGCCCCCGCGGTCAACGGAATGGCCACGTTTGCCAGCCTGGTGATCAACGCCGCGGGCGCTTATCAATTGCAAGCTTCGAGCGGATCGCTGCAAGCGGCGGTGGCGTCGGTGCACGTGTCGTCTGTCGTGCTCGCCCGGCAACTGTTCTACGAGGGCTCCACTCGCTACGACGTCACTAACACCCAGTTTCCCGGTTACAGCAACGACAACGCCATCGCCACCGATAAAGTGGCGCTCCAGGCCGGCCTGGGCACGGCCACGTTTGCCAACATCTCCAGCTATTCACGCGGCATTAACGGCGTGATGATCGACGTGCTGGGGCTGCCATTGGCCACTACGCTGGCTCCCACCGACTTTGTATTCCGCGTTGGCAACGACAACTCGCCCCTGAGCTGGGCATTGGCGCCCGCGCCTGTTTCCGTCACCGTTCGCCGCGGCGCGGGTGTCAGCGGCTCGGATCGCGTCGAATTGGTTTGGGCCAACAATGCGATTCAGAAGCAGTGGCTGCAAGTCACGCTGACGGCCAGCTTGCGCACCGGCCTCGCAATAGCCGACGTGTTCTACTTCGGACACGCGCTGGGCGATACGGGGCTGGGCAACTCGGCCACGCAGGCGATAGTCAGCGTCACCGACGAGTTGGGCGCTCGCAACCATCCACAAACGCTCGCCGCCAACATTCCGATTACGAACAGCTACGACTTCAACCGCGACGGACAGGTCAACACGACCGATTCGTTGACCGCGCGGAACAACGTGACCAACCTGGGAACGGCGACCCGATTGATCAACGTCGACGCGTTCACCGGATCGGCCGTCGTCGGGCGGCGGCTGTTTTACGAGCATTCGATGCGCTACGACGTTTCCAACGCGCAGTTTCCCGGCAATGCCAACGACAACGCGATTGCCGTCGACAAAGTGGCGCTCATGCCCGGCGCAGGGGCCGCCACGTTTGCGAATCTGTCCAGCTATACGCTTGGCATCAACGGCATCATGGTCGACCTGGCCGGTTCTGGGTCGCATACCGGGATCACGGCGGCCGACTTCACATTCAAGCTGGGAAACAATAACGCGCCCAGCACTTGGGCCAGCGCGCCCACGCCCATCAGCGTTAACGTGCGCATGGGGGCCGGCAGCGGCGGGGCGGACCGCGTTGAACTGATCTGGGCGGACGGCGCGATTCGCAACACGTGGCTGCAAGTGACGGTGCTGGCCAACGCGCGCACCGGGCTGTTCGCGCCCGACGTGTTTTACTTCGGCAACGCGGTGGGCGACACCGGCTTGGGCGATTCCGCCACGCAGGCCAACGTCAGCGCCACCGACGAGCTGGCCGCGCGCAACAATCCTAGTTCGCTATTCAGCAACATTCCGATATCGAACATCTACGACTTCAACCGCGACGGACAGGTCAATGCCAGCGATTCGGTGACGGCGCGGAACTTCGTCACTTCGATCGGCAATGTGGTGCGGTACATTTCGATCACCAATCCGCCCGCGGCCCCCGAGTCTATCCCCGCGGCGACGCCTAGCGCCACGGCCATGGCCCCGGCTGAAACAGCCGGCCCCAGCCGACTGGCGGCTAGATTGCCAGCGGCGATCAAGCACGCCGAAGCTTCGCCGTTGTCTCCCGAGGGAGTTGATGCGGTCATCGCCCACTGGCTATGGCACAAACGCCGTAAGTAGGTTGCCCCGCCGCTGGCGGTCCGGCAGCAATGGCTACGGCGTCGCCTGTTGCGATTGTAGAAATGCCACCAGGTCGCGCAGCTCCTGCGCGGTCATGAGTTGGGGCAGCCCGTCGGGCATGATCGACGTCGGCTGCGCCTGCCGGCTTTCGATTTCGCCGGGCTTGAACTCGATCAGTTCTCCCTTGGCGTCGCAGTAAGTCTGCTCGCCCGTGGCCAATTCCTTCACCAGCATGCCGACGTAGGACTTGCCGCTTTGGGTTACCAGCAGCCACGAGGCGAATTGCGGCGCGATTTCCTGGCTGGGTCGCACAATCGACTCGATCAGCCGCTGCGAACTCAGCACGCCGGTCGTGGCGGTCAGCTCGGGTCCGACCCGGGCGCCCCGGCCGGCCACCTGGTGGCAGCGCGCGCAGGCCGCGCTCTTGGCATGGTAAAACACACGCTCGCCGGCCTGCGGGTCGCCGCGCAGCTGGCCGTCGGCGCCGTACACCAGCTTCATCCAGCCATTGATATCGTCGGCCGCAGGCCGCTTGGGACTGGCCTGGGGGTGCAGCACCCGGTCGATCAGCTCGGCGGCCGCCGCGTCGTCGCGGGCCACGGTTTCGAGCTGGGCGCGCTGCGGTTCACTCAGCACCATGCCCCGTAGCGACCGCAGCGCTTCGTTGCGCAGCGGACCGGGCCCGGCCTCGACCAAGCCCAGCAGCAACTCTCGCGTGGCCAGTTGATCGTCGACCAAGCCCACCACCGCCTCGGCCCGCAGTTCAATGGGCAGGTTGCTGGCCGTGGCGATTTCGGCCAGCAGTTGGTTGCGGCCCTGGGCCGGACTGTCTCGCAGCGAGCGGATGGCTTCGAGCCGCAGCTTCGCATCGTCGGAGGCCAGGTAGCCCCGCAAGCGGTCGGCGGTCAATAGCGGATGGTCGGGGCGGAGCATCCGCAGCGACCACCGCCGCACTTCGGCCGAGGTATGAGGATCCTCGAGCGCACG
>CAZPED010000215.1:0-6459 GCA_964585335.1 uncultured Planctomycetaceae bacterium
ACCAGCCGTTTTACGTCAGCGGCCAGATGCTGCCGCTCTGCGAATACCGCTTGCAGCTTTCCGAAGGGCAGATCGACAACCAGTTTGCGTCGGTCGGCGTGCAAATCTATCTCGATGCCCATCGCAAGCAGCAGCGGCTCTACACCGTGGGCATAGGCGGCTACGAAGAAACGGCCGCCAAGCTGCTGATTCGAGCCGGCTGGAGCTTGTGGGAAGTGCCGTTCTTCTTCCGCGTGCTGCATCCGAGCAAGTTCCTCCGCAACATCGTTTACTTGCGTCGCACGCCGCTGCGGCGGCTGGCGCTCGACGTTCTGGCATTGAGCGGCTTGGGCTACCTGGCCGTGAATGCCCAGCAAATGCTCAAGACCCGGGCGGCCAAACGCGACACACACTTCGAGGTCGAAGCGGTAGACGAATTCGGGCCCTGGGCTGACGAGGTCTGGCAAGCTGCGCACCCCCAGTACAAGCTGATTGCCCTCCGCGACCGCACGATCCTGAACATTCTTTATCCCAACAGCGAGCCTCGTTGGATCCGTCTCAAGGTCAGCGTCGACGGCCGCGTGGTGGGCTGGGCCGTGGCGCTGAACGTGCCGATGGTCGAACACAACTTCTTTGGTAACATGCAAGTCGGCTCGCTGATTGATTGTCTCGCCTTGCCCGGCATGGAAAGCAAAGTTGCGCATGCGGTAATGCAGCACTTGCGCCGCGGTGGGGCCGACATCGTGGTGACGAACCTCTCGCACCGCGCCTGGCAGCGGGCCCTTGAAGAAGCCGGCCTGCAGCGCGGACCCTCGAATTTCATCTTCGCCGCCTCCAAGCCCGTGGCGGCGTTACTTGCCCCATTCGACGAAAACAAAGAACTGATCCACATGACCCGGGGCGACGGCGGCGGCCCGCAAAACTTGCTCGCCGCGCGGATCGACCCCGTCACCGGATAGCCAACAGCCCACGACTGTGAGCACAGCACCGACGAAACCGGCCGAATACCTGCGAGCCGCCCGCGAAATCGAACGGGCCGATGGAGCAGGCGCGCGCCGCGTGGCGGTCATTTCCACGTTCACAGCTGAATTGCTCAAACCGTTTTTGATCGTCGAGTGCCACCGCATTGGTTGCCCGGTCACTCCCTGGTTCGGACCGTTCGGCCAGCTCGAGCAACTGGTGCTCGACGACGGTTCGGCTCTTTGGCAGCCCGAGCCCGAGGTAGTGTGGATTGCGCTGCGTTTGGAAGATGTCGATCGGCACCTGGTGCACGATGCGGCGGCCATTGGCGCCGAGGCCACGCGCGACCGTCTGGCGTCGATTCGCCAGCGCGTGGTGCAACTGGCCCGGGCCGCGCGCGGCAAGCACCGGGCGTCAATTCTCGTGTCGAACCTGGCGCCAAGTGCCGCCCACGACACGAACGTGTTCGACGCCAGCGATCCCGACGGCTTCGTCCACTTGCTGGCCGAATGTAATCGCCAGCTGGCCCACGACCTGCTGCAAGTGCCCGACGCGCATGTGTTCGACTACGCGGGCGTGGTGGCCGAGAGCGGCGCCGGCCGCTGGACCGACCCGAAGCTGTGGTATATGGCTCGTAGCGGCTGCGGCTCGGAAAGCATGATTCCGCTGGCGCGGCGGCTTGCCCGGTCGATTGCGGCGCTAGTCAAGCCACCGGCGAAATGTCTGGTGCTCGACCTCGATAACACCCTGTGGGGCGGCGTGCTGGGAGACGACGGGCTCGAGGGAGTCAAACTCGGCGACGATTACCCCGGCAACGTGTTTAAGGACTTCCAGGCGGCCCTGCTCGGGTTGCGCCGCCGTGGGTTCCTGCTGGCCATTGCCAGCAAGAACGACGAGCAGACCGTGCTGCACATGCTCGACACCCACCCGGAAATGCTGCTCAAACGCGGCGACTTTGCCTGCATTTGCGCCAATTGGAACGCCAAGCCAGGCAATTTGCGCACGATCGCCAGCACGCTTAACATCGGTCTCGATTCGCTGGTGTTCATCGATGACAACCCCGTGGAGCGTGCCGCCGTGGCGGCCGAGCTGCCCATGGTGCATGTGGTCGAGCTGCCGGCCGATCCGCTAGGTTACTTGCTAGCGCTGCGCGAGGTGTCCGTGCTCGACCGGCCGCGGCTGCTGGCGGAAGACCGTCAGCGGGCCGACATGGTTCGCAGCGACGCGGCCCGCAAAGAGCAGGAAACCCAGGCGACGAGCGTCGAGGATTTTCTGCGCGGGCTGCAAATGCGGGCCCAAGTCGGTCTGTGCGACGCCACGACGATCGAGCGGATCCACCAACTCATCCAGAAGACGAACCAGTTCAACCTCACCACGCGCCGTCATAATCTCGACGACGTCCGGCGAATGATGACATCGCCCGAGGCGGCCGTGGCCTGGCTGCGGCTGTCTGACCGCTACGGCGACCTGGGCCTGGTCTGCGTGGGTGTCGTGCGGCGGCTGGACGACGAAACCTGGACGATCGACACCCTGCTGATGAGTTGTCGGGTAATGGGGCGCCAGGTGGAGGACGCGTTTCTGTCGTATCTGGCCGAGCTGGCCCGCGAGCGCGGGGCCCAGCGATTGCGCGGCGAATACAGCCCCACGGCCAAGAACAAGCCCGTTCAGCAGTTTTATCCGCAGCACGGGTTCGAGCCGCAGGCGACCGGTGAGGTTGACTACTTCGAGGCGCTACTATCGCCCGCGGCGTTTGCCTGGCCCGAAACCATTCATCGCATCGGTGAACCGAAAAAGGAGAGTGCGAGTGTCTAGCACGGTGGAAGAACGTACGCGAACAATCGTGGCCGAAATATTCGGCTTGCCGCTCGAGCAGGTGACGCTGAGCACCTCGCACGAGACGATCGCCGACTGGGATTCGCTGAATGTGTTGAACATTCTGATGGCCGTCGAGGGTGAGTTTGGCGTTGCCATCAGCCCTGAAGAAGCGGCCAGCTTCGTGTCGGTCGACAAGATCATTGCCGTGCTGGCCTCGAAAGGCGTCGCTTGAAACCGGACGTGCTCGACAACCTGACGTTCCATCACATCGGGCTGGCTTGCCGCGACATGTCGCGGGACCGCCGCGACCACGAATTCCTGGGCTATCGCGCCGAGGGTGAAGTGTTCGCCGATCCCACCCAGCGAATTCGCGGCCTGTTCATGACGCTCGGGCCGATGCGGGTGGAATTGCTCGAACCGCTCGACGAAACGTCGCCGCTACACGCCTACTTGAAACGCGGCATCAAGATCTACCACCAGTGCTTCCTGACACCCGATATCGAGGCGACGATTCGAGCGCTGCAGTCGCACGGGGCCCGCGTGGCATCGCCCCCCCAGCCGGCCGTGGCGTTCGACGGCCGGCGGATTGCCTTTTTGCTGCTCCCCAGCCAAATGCTGATTGAACTGATCGAGGCTCCCGTGCCCGCCCAGGGCTGAAAGCGTACCACCGCATGTGCGGCATCGTTGGACTATTTCGATTGCCCGGCACCGACGTGCCCGAGGGAACGCTCAAGGCGATGACCGACATCGTCGCCCATCGCGGTCCCGACGGCTGGGGTATGCAATTGCTGTCGCTGCCTGGCGACGAAACCTGGCGCGTGGGGCTGGGACATCGCCGACTGTCGATTCTCGACCTCAGCGAAGCGGGCCATCAGCCAATGTGCTATCGCGACCGGCTGTGGATCACCTACAACGGCGAAGTCTACAACTACCTCGAATTGCGCCGGGAGCTCGAGCAGTTCGGCTACACGTTCCATTCCCATTGCGACACCGAAGTCATTCTGGCCGCCTACGATGCCTGGGGCACCGATTGCTTCAAGCGATTCCGCGGCATGTGGGGCCTGGTGATCGTCGACCTGGCCCGCCGCGTGGCCGTGCTCTCACGCGACCGGCTGGGCATCAAGCCGCTCTACACTCTGCGGCGCCCGGGACTGCTGGCCGTGGCCTCGGAGATCAAGCAGTTCAGCCAGTTGCCAGGCTATCACCTCAAGGCCGACGAAACGGCCGTGCGGCGCTACATCACCACCGGCTACGAAGACAATACCAGCACCATGTTCGCCGACGTGGTGCCCGTGGCCGAGGGCACTTACCAGACGATTTACCTCGACAACCTGGCGCTCGGTCCGCCGGAGCCTTATTGGTTTCCCGAATACGTCGAACCAACGATTACCGACACGCGCGAGGCGGCCGCGCGATTCCGCGCGGCGCTGCAAGAGTCGGTGCGGATGCACATGCGCAGCGACGTGCCCGTGGGCTGCGCCCTCTCGGGCGGATTGGACTCGAGTTCGATTGCCGCCTGCGCGGCGAATCTCGAAGCGGGCGCCGGACCGCTCGACAAGCTCAACACGTTTAGCGCCGAGTTTCCCGGCGAGCCGATGGACGAGCGAGTCTACATCGACCACGTGTTGCGGTTCATCCCCGTAACGCCCCATTTCGTCACGCCCGACCCGGACACGTTCCTGCAAGACTTCGACGACCTGACCTGGAAGCACGACGAGCCGGTCGGTTCGCTCTCGCAATATGCCGGTTACTGCGTCGCCCGACTGACGCGACAGGCCGGCGTGCCGGTGACCCTTAACGGTCAGGGGGGCGACGAAGTGCTCTCGGGCTACTGGCAGTGTTATTTCGTGCATCTGCGGCGGATGGCTCGGCAGCTGCAAGTGCTCAAACTAGGGGCCCACCTGGGGGGCGCACTGCTGCCGGGCGGCAATTCGCAGCTGATCAGCCAGGCGCCGGCCATGCTGCGCCGCTATCGGGCGCGGCGCAGCGCCAGCGACTCAAATGGCCCCGTCAAACAGGTCGAAGCCTTGGGCCCGCGGCAATGGCGCGTCTACGAAATCCGCAAGATGACGCTCCCCCGGCTGCTGAAATGGGACGACCGCAACTTCATGTCGTTCTCGGTCGAAGGCCGCTACCCGTTTCTCGATCACACGCTCATCGAACTGTGCCTGTCGTTTGCCAGCGGCACGCTTTACGACCGCGGCTGGACGAAGGAGCCGATGCGGCTGGGGATGGAAGGTCTTTTGCCCCACGAAATCCTCCGCCGCAAAAGCAAGATCGGCTTCGAGCCGCCGCAGGGCAAGTGGCTGGTCAACCAGCTCAAGCCACTGGCCGAGTCGATACTGGCCGCCGATTCGCCGATCTGGCATTTCTCCGACCGGTCGGCGGGGCAGGCACTAGTGGCCCGCGTCGAACAGTCGCAGGCCAGCTCGCGCGAGGATCATCAACTACTGATGCGCATGCTGTGCGCCGACCGTTGGCTCCGCCGCTTTCAACTTGCCTAGCCCCGTAGCCGATTTGCCCGTGGAAAATCTGCCCTTTGTCTCTGTCGTCATGCCGGTGCGCAACGAAGCCGGCTTTATCGCCAAGACGCTCGAAGGCCTGTTCGCGCAAGATTACCCGCGCGACCGGCTCGAGCTCATCGTGGCCGACGGCATGTCGGACGACGGTACCCGTGAGATCCTGGCCGATCTTTGCCGACAGCACGCGCACCTGGTGGTGATCGACAATCCCGGCCGCATCGTCTCGACTGGCTTGAACGCCGCCATTGCCAAGGCCCGCGGCGATATCATCGTGCGAATCGACGGGCACGCGGAAATTGCCACCGACTTCATTCGGCAGGACGTGAAGCTGCTCGAAGAACACCCCGAAGCCTGGGTTGTCGGCGGCCCGATCAACCATGCGGGCCGTAACGCGTTTGGCCAGGCCGTGGCCGTGGCGATGTCGCATCCAGCAGGGGTGGGCCTGGCGACTCACCGCTTTCCGAACTACGAGGGTTATGTCGAGGGAGCCCAGTTCCCGGCCTTGCGTCGCTGGGTGTTCGAGCGGGTCGGCAATTTCGACGAGCACCTGGTGCGCAACCAGGACGACGAAATGAACTTTCGCATCAACCAGGCCGGCGGCAAGAGCTACGTCTCGCCCCGCGTAAAGTACATTTACTACGTGCGCGACACACCGCGCAAGTTGTTCAAACAATACTTGCAATACAGCTTTTGGCGGATCCCAGTCATTCGCAAGCACAAGCGGCCGACCACGCCACGGCAAATGGTGCCGCTGCTATTCTTTCTGGCAATGCTGGTGCTGCTTGTGCTGGGCATCGCGCTGCGGCAGCCGCTGGTGGCTCTGGCCTTGCCGGCGCTCTATACGGGCGTGCTGCTGTTGATTGGCATTTCGCAGATTCCCAAGGTGGGACTATCCGTGGCCTGGCGCGTGCCCATTGCCATTGCGACAATGCACGTGGCCTATGCCTTGGGAATGGCCGTTGGCTTCTTTTCGGCCATCTTTCGGCCGCGGGCCTGGGACCACGGCGTCAGCATGGCCACGCTCAGCCGCTAGCGACCTGGCGGCGCAAACCATTTCGACGATGCCCCACAGGCGACTCACCGAGACTTCTCCATCGCGTCCACACATGTTACGCCGGCGGGAGACAATGCTTCGATGACTAGCGGGCCCAGCACGTCGGCCCCTCTGCAAACCGACGCCCCG
>CAZPED010000216.1:0-6456 GCA_964585335.1 uncultured Planctomycetaceae bacterium
GCGCTGGGTCCAGCGGCATTTCCGCGCCCACGCTTTTGACGTTGCGGTAGTCGCCCACCAGTTCGGGACGCAGCGCCAGGATCATCGAGGTTTCCCACTCGCAGGCGTGTCCCATGGCGTGCTGCTCGATCGTCGGGTCGACGTCGTACGGCTTGCCCCCCAGGGCCCAGTAGCAGGCAAACAGCAACCGCAGGTCGTCGCGCTGGCGGTGCCGCTGCCGCACCTCGAACAGAGCTTGCTGTCCCGGCACGTTGTTGCCGCCGTGACCGTTGACGATCACGATGCGGCGGAAGCCGTGAAAAATGAAGTTCTCGACCATGTCGACCACCAGGTCAAGATACGCTCGCGGCGAGGCCGACATCGTGCCCGGGAAGTCGAGATGATGCTCGGAGTTACCCAGCCACATCACGGGCGTGAGCAGAATCCGGTCGCGCAACTGCTGCTCGGCCCGGCGGGTGATTTCGCCCACCAGGATGCTATCCGTATAGACTCCCAGGTGATGGCCATGTTGTTCGAGGGCGGCCGTGGGAATGACCACCGGCAGGTCACGGCTCAGCGCGTCGACGGCCGGCCAACTCATTTGTTCCAAAAGCACCGCGAAGTTCTCCCAGGGACGTCAATCTTCAGAAACAATTGCCTGGCGGCCACTAGGGCGTGCCGATGCAATACAAATGCTCGCGGCCGCGCAGATAGATCGCATCGCCGATCAGGGCCGGCGAAGCGTCGAAGCGATCGTCGAGCTTGTTGGTCGACAGGATCACGGCCTTGGCCTTGCCGGGCTCGGCCGACTCGGATTTGTCGAACCCGCCGCGCTCGATGACCACCGTCGTTCCTTCGCGGCTGGTGATGTAGACCCGGTTGGCCGCGCCGACCGGCGAGGCATAGACGTTTTCGATGCCTTGCAGGCGCTGCTTGTCGATCAGCGGCTCGCCCGTCGTGGCGTTGAGGCACGACAGAATGCCTTTGTTGCCCGCCGTGAAATACAGCAGATCGCCGTAGAGCAGCGGCGAAGGGACGTAGGGTGTGCCCGTGTTGCGTTTCCAGGCCAGCTTTTCCTTGGTTTCGGTAATGTCGCCCTGCGAGTCGAGCGGAATGGCGGCCAGCGTGTTGATGATGAACCCGGTCATCAGGTACACGCGCTTGCCGTCGCTCACCGGGCAGGGGATGGCGCTGGGTCCCTGACCGCCGCAGGCCCAGATCAACTCGCCCGTCTTCAGGTCGTAGCTGCGCACACGGCGCGAGCCGTGGACGACAACTTGCGTGCGGCCGTCGTAGTCGAGAATGAGCGGGGTGGCCCAGGTCGACATTTCCTCGCGATCGACCTTCCAGCGGGTTTGGCCGGTCTCGGCATCGAGACAAACGATGAACGAGCCGCCCTGATGGTCCCAATTGATCACCACCGAGTCGCCCCAGACGACCGGCGAACAACCTTCGCCAAACGTGTTCATGATCACCATGCGCCCCAGGTCGCGGCTCCACTTCTGACGGCCATTCAGGTCGTAGCAATAAACGCCGCGCGAGCCGAACGACACGTACAGGTTGCGACCGTCGGTCGTGGGCGAGGCCGGCGCAAAGCTGCCGTCGGGGTGATGCCCTTCGTGCGGCACGGCCTCCTTGGCCACTTGCTGCCAGAGAGTCTTGCCCGTGCGGCGGTCGACGCAGATCACGGCGAACTGGTAGAAGTGCTTGGGCTTCTCGACGTTAAAGCCGCGCAGCATCAGCCCCGGCTTTTTCTTGCCTGAGTCGGCCGCAGCATCGGGCTTGGGGTCGGTTGCCGGCGCGGGCGCCGGTTCGGGTTGGCCTTCGCGATCGGTTTTGATCGCGGACACCAGAAAAACTTGGTCGCCCCAGATGATGGGCGTGGCCGTGCTGTCGCCGGGAACCTTTACTTTCCAGCGAACATTCGATTGCTCGCTCCACTCGACCGGTGGATTGGCTTGTGGCGCCACGCCGTTGGCCAGCGGACCGCGCCACTGGGGCCAGTTCCGCTCGTACTCGGCAGGCAACTCGCGTGGCGCGGCATGAGCCGCCGCGGCCAGTATCAACACGACCAGACCGATGGCGGCACGACTCATGGGGTAGTCCTCATGGAGCGGGGGGCAACGCCGGTGATCGCTCGGCGCGGATGCCGAGTGACCGGGCGCCAACAAGCTACCACGGGCAGGCCGCCGTTGCACGCCGACTTTGCCAGGGCTCGTCGCCCTCGCGGGCTTCGCTTAGCGCAGCGATTGCAAAAACGCGATCAAGTCGGCCAGGTCCTGGCGCCCCAGCTGCGTGTCCATGCCCTCTGGCATGATTGACACCCGGCCCTGCTGCATCGATTCGATGCTGCCGCGGGCGATGCGGATTTCGGCCCGGGAGTTATCGACCAGGTAAATGGCATCGGACGTTTCGCGGGCGATAATGCCGGCGTGAACGCGCCCTTCGTCGGTCACCACGCTGAACGGCTCGTAACCGCGGGCAAAGCTGGCGCTAGGAAAGACGATGGCTTCGAGCAGATCGCGCCCAGTGCGGATGGCGCCGATGCGGCTCAGGTCGGGGCCGATTTTGCCACCCTGGCCCTGCACGCTGTGGCAAGTGGCGCAGATGGCCTTCTTGTTGGCAAAGAACAAATCGCGGCCGCGCTGCACGTCGCCGGTGGTCAGCACGTCGGCCAGCTCGGTCAGGCGCGAGGTCTGCTGCGCGCGGTCGACCGTCAGTTGCTCGACCAGCGGCTGCGCTTGCGCAACGACCGCGGCGCCGAAGGGCTCGACGATGGCCACCAGCGTTTCGCGTTGCAAGCTCTTCAGACCGGGCGAGCGCGCCAGTGCGCTGACCAGTGCGCGGCCAATGGCCGGATCGGTCGATTGCTCGAATGCCGGCAGCAGCTTGGGCAGTTCGAGCACGCCGGTGCGCGCGACCACGTCGGCCAGTTGGGTAAGTTGTGCCGCGTCGAGCCGCGCCCGCGAGAGGGCTTCGGCCGCGTCGAGCCGCACCAGCGGTGGTTGGCTTTCATCGAGCGACGCCAGCAGGAACTGGAGCAGCGGCGGGTCGAGCTGCGGCAATCGTCCGATGGCAGCGGCCGCCGCTTGCACGCGCACGTCGAGCGGCTGCTTGGCGTCGAGGGCGATCGAAAGCAGCGGCGCGTCGAACTCGCTGGCCGTTACGTCTGGAAAGGTCTCCAGCCGACCGCCAATCTCGTAGAACTCGGCCAGCAAACCGGGCTGCAACGGGCCTTCGGCGCCGCGCTTGCCGACGGGACGGTGCAGTAGCGCCTCGGCGGGGATCACTTCCTTTGCCTGGCCGTCGGGTTGCCAGGAGAGAATGCAGCCGGCGTCCCCTTCGTCTTCGATGAATTCGAGCCGCAGGGCATGGTCGCCGGCCTGCAGCTGCACGCGCCCCTCGCGCTCGCGCATGGCATGGGCGCCGCCGTTGTCGACCACCAGCTTGCCGTCGATGAACAGTTGCGAACCGTCATCGGAGTCGGTGAAGAAACGGTACTCGCCGTCGCGCGGGCAACGGACCACGCCCGACCAGCGCACGCAGAAGAAATCTTCCAGCCGTGTGCCGGCAAAGCGATGCTCGGTCATGGGAAAATTGACCTGGGCGTCGACGCGGGCCACCAGCGGCCGCTTGTCGAGCGGCAGCGCCCTCAGGGCGATCACGGCCTGGCGAACGACGGCCGAGTCGGCATCGGCCAGTGCCTGGCGCAGCGGGGCGGTCCAGGCGGCGGGTAACTTCGCCACTTCGCTTTGAGCGATCACTTCCAGCAGCAGTAGTCTGGTTTCGCGGGGTGTCGCCGCGTCGGCCAGGGCAGTGCCGATCAATTGCTGCACGGCGTCATCGCGGGCAAAGGCCAGCAGTTGTCGCTTCAGATCGTCGCGGCGCGCGTCGTCCATGTCTTGCCGCGCCAGCCAGGTGCGAAAGAAGTCCAGCATCGCCTGGCCCCACTCGCCGTGATGAGCAATCACCCAGAGCGCGGTTTGCTGCATCAGTGGGTCGCTGGGGGTCAGAAACGGCAGCACGACCTCGGGCGTAAGCTGTCCGCCATCCATCTGGTCGAGCGCGATGAGCGCGCCACGCTTGCTGGTCGAACTGGCCAGTTCCAGCCCCTTGAGCGTGCCGGGGCGGTCGCCAATGCTGATCAAGGCGAAGATCAAGGCATGCTCCAGAAAGCGGTCGTGCGCGGCGTTCAAGGCGTCGAGCAGCGCGGGCACCGCGTCCTTGTTGCCCAGCCGGCCCAGGGCCGTGGCCGCTTCGCGCCGCACGGCTGGCGTGTCGCTGCCAACTTGCGAGATCAGGGCGCTAAAGGCATTGGAATCGCGCAAAATGCCGGCCGCCCGGGCTGCGGCTTGCCGCACGGCGGGATCGTCGTGGTCGAGCGCTTCGCGCAACAAGAACCGATTTGACCGCAAGCGCGGCTGAATCCGCATCAGGGCCCACACCGCGGCGCAGCGCCCCTCGGAACTTGCGCCGCCAGTGAGCACGCCCTCCAGCGCCGGCAAGGCCGCGGTGCCCAGTGCCGCCAATTGCTCCACGGCACGGTCGCGCACGGCCGGGCGCGGGTCGCTGAGTAGCGCCGCCAGTTTTTCGGCGTCGAGCGTGGTCCAGGCAAGCTTCGCGCCGCGCGGATCGTCGACCCGCGGCGCGTCGGTCTTGCGAATGCGATAGATCGCGCCCAGTACTTCGGGCTTGGCGATTTGCGACGTGGGGCAGCCGATGCGGAACCAGCCGCCGGTGTCGATGACCAGCAGGCTGCCGTCGGCGTCGTCGAACACGTCGGTGGGATGAAAGTCAGGATGATCGGACGTGAGAAAGTCGTGATTGCGGCAGGCAAACGTGGCGCCGGCGGGCTCGAGCGTGTGCCGCATCACTTTGTGCATGTTGAACAACGCCGAAAACAAGTTGCCCCGATACTCGTCGCCCCAGCTCGGGTTGCGGCAAATCGTCAGGTCCGAGGCCGCCGCCACGCCCAGGTGTGTCAGCGGCGGGAGCAAATCGCCGGTGCGCTTGTGCTCGTTGAGCGTGCGGTCGCGCACGGGATACTCCGCGCCGTCGATGCAGTGGACCAGGGCGTCGCGCAGGCCGGCGCCCATCGAGTTGGGCGCCAGAAACGTGCCGCTGGCGAACATGTCGCCCGAGGGCGAGAATGCCACGCCCACGGCGTTGCCTTGCGAGCCGCAAACGACTTCCAACTCGGATCCGTCGGGCAGACAGCGCAGCACCAGCGGCGCCGTGCCGCGATGAATCACCGGGCCGCCGGGGCGGTGGATCTCGTGCGGGAAGCGGCCGGCACACCAATAAATGCGTCCGTCGGGGCCCAGGCTGCCACCGTGCAAATCGTCGGCCACGCCGGTATTGGCAAATCCCGTGACCAGTTCGGTGCGGCGGTCGGCGACGTCATCGCCATCGGTGTCCTCCAACTTCCAAAAACTGGGGGGCGACGCGCAGTAGACCGCGCCCGCGTGCCAGACAATGCCCTGCGGAAACACCAGCTTGTCGGCAAAGACCGAGCTCTTGTCGAAGCGGCCGTCGCCGTCGGTGTCTTCGAGCAGGCGAATTTTATGAGGAGGGTTTTTCGAAAGTTCCGCGCCGCGGAGGTTCACGCCCGCCGAATCGCACACGTACAGCCGGCCGCGGTCGTCGAACGACGCCAGCATTGGCCGCTCGACCAGCGGCGGACCGGCGACCAGCTCGACGCTAAAACCCTGCGGCACGTGCAAGCTGCTTAGCACGCTCTGCGGCGGCGTTTCGTCGCCCCGGGCCGCGCTCAAAAAGATTGCCAGACAGGCGATTGAAACACAAAGCCGGGCTGGAATGCGCATGACACCAATCTCGCCGAGAAGGGAACGCAAAGCGGATACAACGTTTGCGATTGTACTTGAAGCCTACCGCGCGGGCCACGGCCATGCGCGAGCGATTAAAACAGCTGCGCGATTGGGCGGCCCTCGCAAATCGTTAGCGGGCGACCTAGCGGGTCGTGCATCAAGGTTTGCGGCGCCAGCCCCAACGCATGGTAAATCGAAGCCACGACGTCGGCCGGGGCCACGGGCAGTTCCGTGGGAAATGCACAGGTGCGGTCCGATGCGCCCACGTATTGCCCTCCGCGGATGCCGCCGCCGGCAAACAGCACGCTGGAACAGTGCCCCCAGTGGTCGCGCCCGCCGTCGTTGTTAACACGGGGCGTGCGCCCGAATTCGCCCATCGTGATCACGAGCGTGTCGTCGAGCAGGCCGCGCTGCTTGAGATCGGTCAATAGTGCCGACAGGCTCTGATCGACGAGCGGCAACAACTCTTCCTTGAGCGCTACGAAATTCTTCTGGTGCGTGTCCCAGCCGTCGCAGCGCGTCATGTGATTGAAGTGCACGCCCACGAACGACACGTCGTGCTCGACCAGCCGCCGCGCAAGCAGCATGCTCTGCCCGAAGCGGTGCTGGCCATAACGTTCGCGGAGCGGCGCCGGTTCACTATCGAGGG
>CAZPED010000217.1:0-6427 GCA_964585335.1 uncultured Planctomycetaceae bacterium
CTTGCAGGCGGGGATTGTAGAATTTCGCTTCTTCGAGATTCTGCGGGTTGTCGTCGAGGAAGAGCACATTGGGCGCCCGCAGGCCCATTTCGTCGAGCATCTGGGCGATCTTTTCGCCCTTGGGGGCCCAGTTGACTTTGGGGAAGACGAAATAGTCCCAGATACCTTGCTCTTCGAGCACGGCGCGGACGGCTTCCGGGTCGTTCTTCGAGCAGATCGAGTTGACGATGCCCCGCCGCGAGAGCTCGATGACGACCTGGTGATGCTCGGGTCGATAAAGGATGCCGCCCTCGCTGAGGGTGCCACCCCAGAAGGTTTCGTCGAGATCCCAGATGACGAGCTTGACGCTTTCCATCGTACGTCGCCACGCGCCGGCCAGTGGCGTGGGCTAGTTCGGCTTTCCTTGGGGACTCAAGGCATTGTCGACGCGGCGAAAGCGGCTGGCTACCTTGTTCCAAAGCAGCTGCATGCGATGCCACTCGGTGGCGGAACGCGATAGCACGGCGAATTCGATCGCCGGAAAGATCAGCGAGATGCCAATCGCCAGTGCGATGCGCTGCACGGGCGGCAAGTCCAGGCCCCAGTAGCCCACCAGCACTGCCAGACCGGCGAAGCAGAACAGCGTGACGATCGTTTGCCAGTCGTAGCGAATGGGAAACCGCTGTTGCGAAAAATAGAAGATCACCAGCGACAGCGCTAAGAACGAGTTGATCGAAGCCAGGGCGGCGCCGCTGGCTCCCAGCCAGGGCACCAACACAAAGATGCTGATTACCGCGGTGGTCAGTCCCGCGAAAGTCACTAGCGGAAACGGCTTGGTGTTGTCGCTCAACTCCATGCCGGTGCCCATCATGAAGTACACGCCCTGCGAGACGGGAATCAGCCCAATTATCGGAATCAACGAGGCGCAGGAAAAATAACTGGGGTCGGTCATCAGCCAGACCAATTCTGGCCCCCACACCGAAACGCCGACCCAGAGGTACAAAATGCCGGCCACGTAGTAAGTGACGGCCGTGCGGAAGAACTCGGCGGGATTGGCATCTTCGGCGTGAATTTGAAACTTGTAGGGCACCCAGGCATTTTGCACCGAATTGACGATGAACATGATCGGAGCTGTGAACTTCGTGGCGATGTCGTACAAGCCGACTTCGTCGATGCCCAGCAGAGGGCCAATGGCGTAGGTAGGCAGCAGCGACATGGTTAGCCCCTGCAACTGGTGCGGCACGATGGGCAAACCGTACGAGGCCAGCCGCTTCCAGGTTTCCCAGTTGGCCACCAGGCGGAACGACTGAGACGTGACTGCCAGTTGCACGGCCAGTAGCACGACCTCGCCGACCAGCATGCCGACGATCACGCCCCAAACACCCCACTCCAGGCCCACGACCAGCCCGATCGTGACCAGTACGGTGAGCAGCATTTTGGCGACGTTGATCGCCGCGGCGGTTTTCACCCGGCGGTCGGCCTTCAGAATGGCGAAGGGGACCATGCCGATCGCGCCGGCGGCCATGGTCACCAGGTTCAGCCGTACCAGGTTGGCCGCGGTCGCGTCGCCCACGGCCAGCCGCGACAGCCCGTCGGCAAACAGGCAGGCCATGGCCAGCAGCACCAGCGACGAACACACGACGCTCATTAGCCCGGTGCTCAGCACTTGCTGGCGAGCCTTGGGCTCTTTGTCGAGATTGAACCGGCGAAAGATGGCATTGATCATGCCCAGGTTTGCCAGCGGCGTGAAAAACGCCGTCACGATCAGCACTTGCCGCACCTCGCCTTGCTGCTCGGGCGCCAAATAGTGCGTGTACAGCGGCAGCAGCAGAAACCCAATCAGTTGATTGAGGAAACTGCTGATGCCGTACACCGCGGCATCGGACAGCAGGCCAAGCAGCTTGCGAAACATCGTTAGACGCGAAGGGAAAGAACTAGCGAACCGTGGCGTTCAGGCAGGCCTGCGTGAGCTGTTCGGCCAGCGACATGGCCATTTCCGAGCTTTCCAGGCCATGCAGCGGCGATACTTCCCGCTTGTCGATGGTGTGCAGGAACTCGCGCGCCTGGCGGTAAAAGCCAGGCTTGAATCGTTTGTCCCACACATCGGGCTCGATCGTGCGGGTTTCTTTCTTTTCCAGTTCCGATACCGTGCACGACTCGAGCGGCGCGAACTGGTAGCGGCGCTTCCGCGAACAGAAGACCAGCCGCCACCGGCCGGGGCTGTCCCAGGTGGATTGAAACGTGCCCAACACCCCCCGCTGCGATACGCCTTGCAGGCTCATCACCCAGCGAAACGGCTCGCCGAAGCTCAGGCCCACCACGGCCGGGTCCACAAATCCGCCTGCCAGAAAGACCAACAGGTCCAAACCGTGCAGGCTGTTGCCATACACGCGCTGGGCGACTTGCTCGGCCGCAAAACCACGATCGCGGAGCAGATACTCGGGCTCTTCCGACCAGTCGACGAACACCGCCGTGATTGCCTCGGGACCGCCGGCGTCTTCGATAGCGCGGGTAATCACCGAATAGTAGCGGCGATTCAGCCCGACCATCACCGGCGCCCGGTTGGCTTGCGCATGCTGTTTGATCGTGGCCAGCTCGGCCAGCGAGATTCCCGGCGGCTTCTCCAGCAGGGTGGGCACGCCGAACTCCAGGATTTGCCGAGCGGCTTCGGCCATGTGCTCGGCCGATGCACAGCAGATCACGCCGTCGGGACGCTCGCGGTCGAGCATCGCGTCGATCGCGCTGTAGGTGCGCGGAATGCCGCCCTCGCTCATGGCTTTCTCGCGGCCCCGCTCGCTGCGATTGCAGCTGGCCACGATCTCGCAATCGAGCGCGCGGAAAACCTCCAGATGGCGCGGAGCGATGCGCCCGTAGCCCACCAGGGCGATGCGTCTCATGTGACCGGCAGCCATTCTTTGCGGTCTTGTTCGGCCGTCAGAGGCAACGCGACCGGCACGTTGCCTCGCCGGTGTGACAGGTAGGCCGCCACGAGGATTTCGACCGTGGCCTGGCCTGCCAGGCCGTCGCTTTCGACGGGCTGCGCGCTGAGCAAATCTTTCAAACAACCCTCGATCATCAGCAGCATGTCGGTCTTGGCCGACAGGCCCGCTGGCGGCTCGACTCGGGCAAACGACGCCGGACGGCCAGGGCCAGGCTTGACCGACAGGTCGCGGGCCACGATTTCAATCGCTCCCGATTGCTCGTCAAGTCGGATGCGGGCCGCGGTCATGTCGATTTCGACCGCCGTTGGGCCGGCGCCGTCTTCGATTTGCGCCACGACGGCGCGCAAATCGGGACCCATGTCGAGCACGACCATTCCGCCCGGATCGACGAAGTCGGCGCCGCGCGGATTCTTGCCAATCGGTTCATCGACCCAGGCGGTAACGCGGCGGACGTCGCGCCCGGTGAGAAAGCGGACCGTGTCGAACGAGTGGACGGCATTGCAGCCCAGACCAATGCCGGGGCGCTGCATCCAGATGGCGCGGACGCTTCCCCACTCGCCCGAGGCGATCCGCTCGCGCAGCCAGCGGTAGGCGGGGGCGAAGCGGCGGACGTGATCGACCGCCACGCGAACGCCGGCTTGTTGGGCGGCCGCCACGATCTGCGCGCACTCGTCGACCGAGCAAGCCATGGGCTTTTCGACCATCAGATATTTCACGCCGCGCGACGTGGCCTCGGCCGAAAGCTTGGCGTGCGACGGACCGTTCGTGGCAATGCACAGCAGCTCGATGCCGTGCGACCAGAGCTCGTCGAGCGATTGCAGGCGGGCCGTCGTGGCTGGCAGCTTCTCGTAGTTCAGCGCCGTATCCAAGCGGTCGACCACGGCAGTCAGCTCCAGCTGGGGCAAACGGCCAATCACGTCGACGATTCGCCGACCATGGGGGCCCATGCCATTCACCGCCGCCTTGATTTTCTGATTACCCAACAAAGGGCTCCTTGTGGTCACGCGTCGCGGGTAGCGACTAAATGGTTTCCAGCGTCGAACGAATCTTCTTCAGCACCGGCAGCCGCGGGATTCGGGCAGCGAGCTGATAGACCCGTTCGAGCAGTTTCATCCGGCCCATGAAGTTGACGACGTCGAACCGCTCGAACTCGACCGGCAACGTGTCGGCCGGCAGGGCCGGACCGACCTTGCGGGCCACGATCGTCAGTGCCTGGTAACGCTCGGCGACAAACAACGGGCGAAACCCGCCCACGGCACAGACCAGGTTGCGGAGCGTGCCGGCCGTGAAGTTGAACAAGTGTGGGAATTGCAGGAACTGGCTCAAGCCGCCCTCGCCAGGGCGCGAGAGGTTGGGCACTTCGAGGTGCAGAATCCCGCCGGTTCGCAGAATGCGGTTGGCGTGCCTGACGAACTGTGCCGGCGAGTCGACGTGCTCCATGACGTGAAAGGAAGCCACGGCGTCAAAGCTCTCGTCGTCGATGGGCAGCGTCTGAAAGAACGCCTGCGTGACGTCCAGACCCTGCTGCTTGCACAAGGCCGATTGCTCGTTGCCTGGCTCCAGGCCCGATATGCGCCAGGCCGTGCGTTCGCGGGCCGCGACCTGGAACTGGCCGACGCCGGCGCCGATTTCGAACACTTGCAGCGGCAGGGCAGGGTCGATGAACCGCGACAGGCATTCGACCCGCGGCTGGGCCAGTCGCCGGCTCTTGGTCACGTAGGGGCTGTCGAGATCGAGCGACTCGCGCTTGTGAAAGCGGTTGTAAAGCTGCGAATAGAACAGCGAGTTGGCCTCGGCCGTCGGGCGCGGATTGGTCATGCACAGACCGCAGTTCTGACAGAACACGGTCTTGAGGTTCAGCCCGTGCCGCATGCGGTCCCAAAACGGCAAGAACTCTGTTCCGCCGCAGAAATCGCACGGCACCCGTTCCAGGGGAAAGGTGTAGCCGTGGAACTGCACGGAGGTTTCCGTCGGAGCAGTGGTAGTAGAGCTCGCCATGGGCATATCCGGCGCCAAGAGGTTTGCCAGTTACGGCTAGTGCGCGGCCTTCGCGCCGGTTTTGAGCGGTGAATTAGGCGAGTCGGCAAACCAGGCGATCGTCTCGCGCAGGCCGGCCGGCAGATCGTACTGCGGGGTCCAGCCCAGCAGCCGCCGCGCCTTCGAATTGTCGAGGTGTTCTTCCTCGTAAGCCGCGCCGGGGTTTTGAATTTCCGGCTCAAGCTTGCAGCCCGCCGTGGCCAGCACCGTGCGCACCAGGTCGATGACCGTGACGGCTTCGTTGGGCACGAGGTTGAACGCTTCGCCGCGCAGCTTCTGCTGGCTGGCCACGCCCTCGGCCACGGCCAGCAGGCCCTGGGCCGTGTCCTTGATGTACAAGTAGCCCTTGCGATCGCGACCGCTTTGCTTGATCACCGGCCGCTCGTTCTTCAGGGCCGACAGAATCGTGGCCGTGATGATGTGCGCCAGGTGATGGTCGTCGCCGCCATACGAGTTGGTCATGCGGGCAATGCCCACCGGCACGTCGTACGACTTGCCGTAAGCTCGCGACAGCACGTCGCCCGCCAACTTCGAAGCGGCATACATACCGGCGCCGTTGAGCGGAGCGTCTTCCGGCGTGGGCAGATGATGCTGCTCGCCGTAAACGTGGTTGCTCGAGACGGCGACAATGCCCTGCACGCCGCCGCGGGCCCGGGCGGCTTCAAGAATGTTGAACGTAGCCAACACGTTGGCTTCGTACGCGCCGACTGGGTTGTCGTGCGACGCACCCACGCCGGGCTGACCAGCCAGGTGAATGATCACCTCCGGCTTGACGCTAGCGATCAAGTCGCTGGTGGCCGCCAGATTCCGCAGGTCGGTGCGGTGGAACGTGTGCTTTTCCTCGAAGTGCGGCGAGGGCGCCAAATCGAGGATGTGCAAATCCACCTCGGCGGGCCGCAAGGCCCGGCACACCCAACGCCCGACAAAGCCGCAGCCGCCGGTCACCAGGACCCGCTTCTTATGCCAAAATGCCGAATTCACCAGAACCTCGCGATCTCGTGGGAGACAAATGGATGGGTTGAACACCGGCAGCTCGTCGCGACCGCCGGACGTGCGCCTGCGCGGCGCGGCTACTTCTTGGCGGTTAGCAGCGTGTCTTTGAGACGCAGCCGGCTGGCGGCCACGACCTCACTGGGATAGACCCGCTTCTTGCCATCGCCCAGGGCGGCTTCGACATTGCGAATGTCTTTGACCAGGCGCTTCAAGCCGCCCGGTTCGATCGAGGCGGCCTGATCGCTGCCCCACATGGCCCGATCGAGCGTGATGTGGCGCTCGACAAAGCTGGCGCCCAGGGCCACGGCGGCCAACGTGGTGGCCAGGCCCACTTCGTGCCCCGAGTAGCCGATCGGGCAGGGGAACTTGTCGCGCAGCGTGGTGATCATTCGCAGGTTGAGCTCTTCCTTTGCGCAAGGATAGGTGCTCGTGGCGTGGGCCAGCAGCAGGTTGTCGGTGCCCACCAGTGCCACGGC
>CAZPED010000218.1:0-6405 GCA_964585335.1 uncultured Planctomycetaceae bacterium
GAAAAGGTCGTGGAACTGGTGAATCGCGAAATCGCCCCACAGGCGATTTGGGACGCCCTGTTTCTCGGCGCCGGTGAACTACTGGTTCGCCAGCCGGGCATCGTGGCTCTGCATGCAGTCACCACGACGAATGCCTTGCGCTACGCCTGGCAGAGCAGCGACAACGACGACACGCGCCGCATGCTGCTCTTGCAAAATGCCGCCTTCCTGGCAATGTTCCGCCAGGCCATGGGCACGAAGATCAAGGACATTCAACTGACCGAAATGCAGCCCGTGCCGCTGACCGGTGGGGGGCAGCCGGCCATCGACGAGATCTTCGCCGACATCACTCGCGACCGCATGCAAGCCGCCGGCAAAACGCTGACATACCTCAGCGAGCATCCCGATCCGCAACCCTTTAGCGAAGCGGCCCGGCTGCTGATCTTTCTCAAGGGCACCAATGCCCACGACTACAAGTTCAGCTCAGCCGTGCTTGAAGACTATCGCAACGTGTCGCCACAGTGGCGCGGTCGCTTCCTGGCTTCCAGCGTGTTCAACCTCCGCGGTTCCGGCGCGGGCGACAACAAGCTGGTGGAGCGCACGCGCGCGGCGCTGGCCTGAAATTCCCAACGGCGAGTTGGCCGCCAGACTAAATGGCCTCGAACGGAAACATGGGCCGGCGGCGGTGCTGGTACTGCAATTGCCCAAGGTCCGCCACGGTCACGCCGGGCGTGTTGACCCGCAACAAGGTCGTGCACACGGCGCCATAAGCCGCCACGGGCGCATGCACGCCCTTGGCAACGATCACTTGCCTGGTCAGGGGATCGACGTGGCAACTGGTGAGTTGTTCGAGACTGAATGGCGCCACGCGGCGGCTGGTCAACATGACCGTCGGCCCGGCATCGAGCTCGAAGACCACGGTCGGGCCCAT
Organism: uncultured Planctomycetaceae bacterium; assembly: GCA_964585335.1. GTDB lineage: Bacteria > Planctomycetota > Planctomycetia > Pirellulales > PALSA-1355 > CAZPED01. The sequence continues at coordinate 911 of CAZPED010000218.1, forward strand.
GTCGTAGTCCGCCCGCCCGCCGTGGCGTGGCTTGGTCTCGCGGTACTGGCCGTCGTACAATCCGCGCACCCGGCCGACGGCCGTCACCGGCTTGCCCGGCGTGCCAGCCGCCTTTCCACCCAGCTCCAGCGTCAAGCGGCCACCGATACCGGCCTTGGTTGCTCGCTCGACGGACTGCGGATCCCACAGGCAAACGAACGATTTGGTGATACCCGCCCCCAGCAGCGCATCGAGCAACACCGTGCTGTCGCCCGGCGCGCCGCCGCCGACGTTGTCGCCCATGTCGAGCAAGCAGACGGGGCCGGGTAGCTTGGCGGCAATCTCCACCGCGGTCGGCACGTCGATCAACTGCCCGGCAAAGTCGCGCTGCCGCCGCTCGAGGTACTCGGAGAAATCGTCGGCCAACTGCTTGGCCAGGTTCGGGTCGTCGTTGGTCACCACGAGCACGCTGGCTCCCATTTCGCGCACGTCGGCATAGGGAAACCCTAGCAGCAGGCTGTTCGCCAACACGCGGTGATCTGCCAGCTGATCGTCGAGCGCTTCGTAGCAGTCCAACAGCGGCGCATGCGAGGTAGCCTGTCGCTCAATATTGATCGCCAGCGGCGGAAACGCGGCGGCTTGGGTCGGCCGCACTTCGTCGCGCACAATGCGGGCCATCAGCCGCGCCGCCTCGCGGCCCCGGTCGCGCTGATCAAGGTGCGGGTTCGTGCGGTAGCCGATCAGCGCATTCGTCGAACGCACCATCGCCTCGGACAAGTTGGCATGCAAGTCGAGCGTGCCAACGATCGGCTTCAAGGGCCCCAGCCGCGATCGCAACTCGCGCAGCCAGAAGCCGTCCATGTCGGGCGCGCCCTCGGCAACCGCCGCGCCGTGCGGCGCCACCAGCACGCCGTTCAGCTCGCCGGCCTCTTTCAAGCCCGCCAGCATCGCCGCCAGCAGCTTTTCCAGCGTCCGCGCCGTTACCACGCCCCCCGGCAGCGCCCAAGCCAGCAAGATGGGCACCGCGTCGATGCCCTCCTCTTTCAGGCCTTCGAAAAATCCGCCGACCTCGTGATGCGCTGCGCCGTATTGCTGGCGGATCGCGTCGCCCGTCAGCAGCGCGCCGCGCTGAAAGTCTTCCCAGGTCGTCGGCGTGGGAATAAACGTGTTTGACTCGTGCTGCAGCGCGATAATGCCAACTCGCATTTATAACACTCCGTACTTTTGAAAAACTTCACTCGCTAGCGCGCCGGCCCGAATCTCGTCGCGCACCCGATTCTCGGCGGTTACCTTTTCGAGCGCTCGGGCAATTGCTTCCCGCTCGACCGCCTGGGGCACGACGACCACGCCATCATCGTCGGCTAGAATCAGATCGCCCGGAGCAATCGACACTCCGCCCACCTGCACCGGCTCGTCGACGGCAATGACGCGTTGCCGGTGCAAGCTGTCGCGCGGACAGGCCCCGCGGGCAAACACCAGAAAGCCCATTTGGTCCATCGTGGCAATATCGCGCACCGACCCGTCGATCAGCGCGCCCACGCAGCCGCGGTTGCGGGCGGCCGTCGAAAGCAGCTCGCCCCAAATGCCCGAGCGCTGCGAGCCGCCGGCGGCCGCCACGATGACGTCGCCGGGCTGGCACTGGTCGACCGCTTGCAATTCGAGTTCGTAGGGTTTGGCGTCGAGCTCGTGAATGTCTTCCCACAGCGTGGTCTTGGCTCGGCCCAACAGCAGGCCCGCGCCGCTGGTGCGCGCCAGTGGCACGGAGAGCACCTGTTCGCGCAGGCCCAACGCGTCGAGCACGTCGGCCACGACGGCGACGTAGAGCACGGCGCGCCAGCGGCCAAGATCGTCAGCAGACGTCTGGTTCATAAACAGCGGGTGTGGTGCGGAGGCTGGGAGGAAGGATGTCGTCTGGCCACGGCTCGGGTGGCTGCTGGTTGGGCGCTGTTGCCGCGAGCGGCACCTTGTGCCACCGCAATCGATTGCCACGCCCTGGTGAAAACGGCCCTGGAAGTGCCGCCTTCACCCTGCCGCCTCCGCCGAGCGGCTGCCATCACTAACAGATATAACGATTCTTCGCCCCCTTTGGCAGGGTCGAGATGGCAATTTCCGCCAGGAAATGTTCGCCGCCGCCGGCCGGCCGCAGCGGCGTGGCTCGCCGGATCGGCCGATTGCGCCGCCTGCGGGCTATGTTTGCATGGCGGCCCGCTGTGGGCAGTAACTCACCGGCAATGAGGAACCACGACATGGCCAGCAACGCGAAGGATCAACAAGAGCGCTCTCCCGGCAAGGCGATCTACCAATTGATCGTCGAGGCCCAAAGCTTGGAGAACAAGGACCGCCGCCGCGACGTCCGCTATGCGTTCTTCCGTCCCGTCTGGGTCGAAGTCGAGGACGGTCATCGCTACAGCGCCTTCAGCCGCGAGATCTCGGCCTCGGGCATCGGCCTGATCCACAACATCGAGCTGCCCATGGGCGAAGTGGAAATCAACGTGTCCAGCGAGGCCGGCTACTCGATTCGCGTCCGCACGCAAATCGTCTGGTGCCAGCCCTGCGGCGAAGGCTGGTTTATCAGCGGCGGCAGGTTCGTGGGCATCGCCTCGGTCGTCGGCTAAACGACCAGCCGCGCCATCGCCGGTCGCTTAACGCAAACGGGCGTCGCCCCTTTGGCAACGCCCGCGCTGTTTTCGCCTAATGGCTCGACCCTGTCGCCTAGCGCCGGGCCAGCTGATGAAACCGGTCTTTGAGGTCGCAGGTCACCGGGCCTGGAGTGCCGGCCCCGATCGTCCGGCTGTCGACCTTGACCACGGCAATCACTTCCACGGCCGTGCCGGTCAAAAAACATTCATCGGCAATGTAGACGTCGTGCCGGGTGAGCGGAATCTCGCGCACTTCGCGGCCCGACTCGCGGGCCAGCTCGATCACGGCTTCGCGCGTGATGCCTTCCAAAATGCCGGCGTCGGTCGGCGGCGTCAGCAGCACGCCGTCGCGCACCAGAAAGATGTTGTCGGCCGTACACTCGGAAACCTCGCCCTTGTGATTGAGCATCAAGGCTTCCATGCAGCCGGCCTGCATGCATTCGATCTTGGCCAGAATGTTGTTCAAGTAGTTCAGCGACTTGATCCGGGGGCTCAGCGCCGAGGGATGATTGCGCTGCGTGCCGGCCGTGATGATCTCGAGCCCGTGACGATACAGCTCCTCGGGATACACGGCGATGTAGTCGGTGATGATGATCACCTGCGGATTGGCCGTCCGCTTCGGGTCGAGCCCCAGGCTGCCGGCCCCGCGCGTGACGACCAGGCGGATATACGCGTCTTTGAGCTGGTTGGCTGCGAGCGTCTCGTAGATCGCGCGGGCCATGGCCTCGCGCGAGACGGGAATGTCGAGCAGGATGGCCTTGGCCGAATTCCACAGCCGCTTCAGGTGCTCGTCCAAGCGGAAGACCTTGCCGTTGTAGCTGCGCAGGCCCTCGAACACGCCGTCGCCGTAGAGCAGGCCGTGATCGTAGACGCTGATCTTCGCGTCTTCCTTCTCGAACAGCGTGCCGTTGATCCAGATTTTGAAGGCCGTAGCCTCTTTGCGGTCGGTGCCGCCGGCGCGCACCGCCTGCGATTGAACGGACACGGAAACCTCCGGAAGAAAAACTACCGCGCGGCCCCAGCGGCAAAACCACGCGTCAAGGCAGCCCATAAGGGCCAGGTTAGACGATTTCCACCTGCCCCTGGCTGAGCCGCACGGTACGGTCGGCCTGGGCCGCGATCGAACGATCGTGCGTCACCATGACTATAGTGAGATTCTGCTGGGCATTCAAGGTTCGCAGAATTCGCATGATTTCCTCACCCGTCGCCGCATCCAGGTTCCCCGTCGGCTCGTCGGCCAGCAGCACCTCGGGCTCGGCGGCCAGTGCGCGGGCAATCGCCGCCCGCTGCATCTCGCCCCCCGACAGCTCGCGCGGCTTATGCTTCAGGCGGTGACCCAGCCCGACCATTTCCAACAACTCCTGCGCCCGGGCGAGGTGCTGCTTGCGCTTGCGGAAATACTGCCAGGCGCCGCTGGCGATCAGCGCCGGCGAAAGCACGTTCTCCAGCGCGCTCAGCTCGGGCAGCAAGTGATAGAACTGAAAGATCATGCCGAACTTGCTGTTGCGCAGCTGGTCGCGGCGACGCGCCGAAATGTTGTCGATCCGCCGGCCGGCAAAGTGCACTTCGCCTTCGTCGGGCGCATCGAGCGTGCCCAGCAGGTGCAACAGCGTGCTCTTGCCAGACCCGCTCTGGCCGACGATCGACAGAAACTCTCCCTGGCGAACGCGGAGGTCGACGCCGCGGAGGACCGGAATCTCGGTGTGGCCTTTGCGATAGCGTTTCCACAGTCCCACGGCCGAAAGGTGCAAGGGAGCTTCGTCCGTGCCCCTGGCCGCCGGCAGCACCGCCAGGTGCGGACCCGGCGCCGCGCTGGAGCGTGCCTCGACGCTGCGCACAGGATGCGTGTTACTCATAGCGCAAGGCCTCCACGGGGTGCAAGCGCGCGGCACGCCGCGCGGGAAGAATACTGGCCATCACCGCGATCAGCATGGCACCAATCACCACCCAGCAGACGGTGAACGGCTGCACGATCGTCGGAATTTCCTGGAAGTAATAAATCGACGGATCAAAGACCTCGTGGCCGGTGAACCAGGCCAGCACGTCGGCGATCTCGTTAATGTAGGCGACGAACAGCAGGCCGATGACCAGGCCCGCGCCCGAGCCGACAACCCCCAGCGAGAGTCCGTAGGCCAGAAAGATGCCCATGATGCCGCCGCTGGGAGCGCCCAGCGACTTGAGAATGCCGATGTCCTTGGTCTTTTCCACGACGATCATGAAGAAGATCGCCAGAATGCCAAAGCCGGCCACGGCAATGATCATGAACAACAGCAGGTTGAGAATGACGGTCTCCAGGTGTACGGCCGCCAGCAGCGGGCCCTGCTTGTCGCGCCAGGTTTGCACGCCGTAAAGCTCCAGCGGAAAGGCCGCCTGCAACAGGTCGCGCACGATCGGGCCGTCGGCGTCGCGGTGCAGCTTGATCTGAATCGACGTCACGCGGCCACGACCCGTCTCCGGGTCAATCATGCCGCGCATCTCTTGCAGCTTGCGGATCGGCACGAACACGAAGTTAGCGTCGTACTCGCTCATCTTGCTCTCGTAAAAGTCGACGATCGTGAAGGTGTCGCTCACGGCCTTGGGGGGCGTGCCGGCCGTCGGAATCGTGATCTTTACGTCGTCGCCCGGCAGCACCAGGAACCGGTCGCTGCCGTCGCGGGTGCGAAAACTGCCCAGGGCAATCCCCATCACGATGCCCGTGTTCGTGTCGTCTCCCGGCTCGGGCGAAGTTTCGGCCGCCGACGGGAAGGGGTTGGCCTTCTTGAACGGATTTTCGGCCACAGCCGCCGCGGCGGCCGGCTGCTCGCCAGCTTCCGCATCCTCAATGCGGCGGTACTTCACGCCATCTTGGACGATCTCTTCCGGCGGGGCTGCCGGTTG
>CAZPED010000219.1:0-6376 GCA_964585335.1 uncultured Planctomycetaceae bacterium
AGCGCGCGGGGGCGGCCGAAGATCAGCGAGCGCGTAAAACACAAGATGACCACCAATACGGAGAACTGCGAGAGCACCACGTTGAGCGGCCACACCCCGAACACGCGCCACAGCGAACCGTCGGTGGGCGGCGGATCGATCGGCGGTTCGCCCAGACCGCTGACCAGAAGTTGGGCCTCGCCCTGGGGACTGACCGCGTCGAGCAGTTTGCCGGCCAGCTTGCGGTGCTGGTGATTCACCAGCGGTAAGTTGAGCAAGAACGACCCGTTGGCCACCAGCAGCAGCTGGCTCTGCTGCCAGTGAGGTTTTTGCAACCGCGCGACCAGCACGTCGTTGTTGCTGCTCAGCAGCGGGGTGGACGGATCGTGTGGCTCGATGCGCCAGCCGAGGCTCAGCTCGGCGTCGCCCTGGACGATTCCCCGGCTCCAAGGCCCCGCCAGGCCGGTCACCGCGCGGCTCGGCTGTGGCTTGAGCGTGAACCAGGCACAGTCGAGCGACTCGGGCTTGGGAGCGCCGGGAGGCGTGGCGCGCAGTTCAGCGGCCTTTTGCTCCTTGCGATACTGCGTAGCCTGATCGGCAGAGACCCACGGCGCCACGGTCTGCCAATACAGCGGCGCCGCGTCGAAATCGCGAGCCACGTACACGAGCGTGCGGTTGGGCTGTTCGGATAGCCAAGAGTCGAACCAGTCGCACAGCTCGGTGCTGGGAGCCGCGTAGTCGTCCGGAAACCAGACAATCGTGTCGACCGCGGCCATTTGCGTCGTCAGCAGCGTCCGCCGAGCGCGGACGTGGTGGCCGCGCTGCTCGAACATCGAGGCCAGCACGTCAGTGCCATTGACGCTGGCCCGCATGCCGGGAATCTGCTGTCGACCATAGTAGGTGTCGAGATGCTGGTCGCGGCAGCCCGAGAGCAGCAGCACAATCAAAGCGCAGGCGGCCGCCAACGACCGCGGCAGCTTTTCACGGCTGAAGTTCAGCCTGGCGGCAAGTGGCGCGGCGATCTGATTCATGAGACGGCCTGCAACGTGGGGTTTGCAAAGGCCTCGACGTGCTGCCAACAGGCCTCGAACGCGGCCCGATCGAGCTGCCGACCGCCAAAAAACACGTCTTCGAAGGTGAGCATCGTTTGCCGCAGCACGCCTTGCAGCTCGGCGGCCTTGGCCGTCTCGCGCACGTATTGCCGGTTGGTTTTGCCGCGTGCCAGGTGGATGACGGCGAACTTGTCGAGCTGCACCAGCTCGTAGCTGAACAGGTACACGATCGCTTCGTTGTAGTTGCCTTGTTCGTAGTGGTGGCGAGCCTGACCGAGCAGGTCGTCGCGCGAGCGGCGTGCCATGAATGGCAATGCTTCGACGCCCTCGGTTTCGACGTGTACCTCGGGGTCTGTGGAAATATTTGGCAGGCTGGCGCCGCGAAAATGCCGGATAGAGTAGACGATCAGAACCACGAGCAACAGCAGGGTGGCGCCCAGGACGGCCCAGGCCAGCGGCTTGAGCCAGGCCAGGTCGACATTCTTCGGTGGCTGCTCGACTTGCAATTCGAGCGGCGTCAGCGAGTCCTTGGTGCCGTCGTACCAGGGAAACGTCGCGCTCGATTGAAATGCCTCGCGGGCCTCGTCGACCGAATCGTCCGCCAGCGCCCGGCTGGCCCAGCCGGCTAGTAGCGCCACGGCCAGGGCAGGGGCCAGCCAGCCGGGGGCAATCGACGCCGGGAAGTACGCTTTCATGCGATTTGCCTCACCAACCGGTCGTGCTGCGCGCGCAACAGCAGTTCGACTTCCCAGCCCTCGCTGCGAATTCGCAGGTCGAGATAGCTCAAGAACCGCGCCGTCGTGAAGTAACAGGCGACGATCCAGAGCGCCGCGTGAAACTCGGTCAGCCAGCCCAGCGGCGTCGTCTCCACGCCCAACAGCCATTCGAGCGAAATCTTTTGCGTGTACGTGAGGGCGAAGACGAGCAGGGGGGCCATGACCAACACGCCCACGGCCCGACCCAGGAATTCGCCGCCGCTAGCGCGATGCAGCGAGGCATTGCGGGCGAGCGTGGAAATGCGGCCATTTGAGCGCGTGAGCGGGTTGCGCTCGAGCAGAATCACCTCGTTCAAGTACGGCCACACGCCGTAGGGCACGATCCACGTCAGAACCGGCAGTATCAGAATCGTGCGGAGGACGCCTTGCAGCAGCAAGATTTGCGGCAAACTCGACAGGTAGTCGCGAAAAATCTGCCGCGGGCTCGGCCGATCGACGAACAGGGCTTGCCCCAGATAAAGCGTGAGCGGGGCGGTGGCCAGCGGCGCTTCGATCATCACCAGCAGCATCAGCCAGTAGCCGCGCGTGAACAACGGGCCCGGATCGTCAGTGTCGCGCAGGCCCGATGTGCTGAGCAGGTGGTTTATCAGGGCAAAAGGGGCGATGCCGGCCAGGGCCGCCAGCGCCAGAGGCCCGGCATGCCGGCGAATGACGTGCAGCGCCAGGTCGAGAATCTCGAACCAGCTGCGCTCGGCGATCGCAATGCGGGCCTGATCGAGTTGCACGTCTTTAGCCTCTTCGCAGTAAGCCCAAGCCAACGACGTAGAACACCAGGATGGCGGCACTGAGCAGCGCGACGCCAGCTTTGACTTCGTAGGGGAGCGCCGAGGGGGACACAAAGCCCTCGATCACGGCGGCCAGGCAGAACATTACCGTGGCGGCTCCCATGACCGGCGTGGCCTCGATGGCCGCCAGCCGCAGGGCGCCCAGCCGCGACAACCCACGCGTGGAAATCAGCGCAAAGCCCATTCGCATGCCCGCCGCCGCCGAGAAGACGATGGCCGTAAGCTCGAAGGGGCCGTGCGCCGTGACAAATTCGAGAAAGTTGGCGCGCTCGGGCACGGTGAGCATGTGCCCGAACATGGCGCCGATTTGCACGGCGTTCGAGAGCGTGGCAAACAGCCCGCCGATGCCAAACAGCAATCCGCCGGCAAAGCAGCGCAGGCCGATGCCGGCGTTGTTGAAGACGTAAAAGCCCATCATGCTGGCGTCCGTGCTCACGTCGCGGCCCTTCAGGGGCGCCGAAAAGCTTTCTTCCAAACGCGTCAGCGCCACCTCTCCCACCACGCGCTCCGCATAGGGACGCGACGTGTAGGCCAGCCAGCCCGATAACCCGAAGGGCGCCCAGAAAATCAGCATGGCCAGCCACAGTGCCCGGTCGCGGAGCATGCGGTGCGGCACGGAGACGAACATCTCGTGGGCCCAGGCCTGCACCCTGAACATTTGGCTGCGGTAAAGCTGGTTGTGGGCGCGGCCGACCAGCGTGTGCAGGTACTCGATCGTGTCGGGGGGCAGTTGGTACGCATCGGCCAGGGCCAGGTCGGCGCAAGCGGCACGGTACAACAGGGCGAAGTGCGAAATCCGCGGCGCGCCGACCTGCCGGGCCGACTTGCGCTCGAGCAGCTGGCACAGCGATTCCAACTGTTGCCATTGCTGGCGGCGGCGCTCGAGCAGTTCGGAAACCTTCATCGGCCGGTCACCTCCGCCAGCGCGGGGCGCTCGGCCGCGATCAGGGCTTCACGCATCTCGGCGGCTTCGGCAATGAACTTGCGGTAGTACAGCGCGCATAGCAGCAGGTCGGGATTGGTATCGGCCGGCAGCGACAACATTTCACACAGGGGGGCGGCCAAGTTGTTGGCAATTTCGAAACGCCGCGCCTGCGAGAACAACTTGCGCCGCGCGACATAGGCCGCCAGCGCCTGGGACATGCTGCGATTGGGAACGTAACGCGTCGGCAGCGTCTGCGCCAGTTCGACAACCGCCGGTTCACTCATGGGGGCCAGACCGTGCCAATCGCCTTTGCGCTCGATGACCACGATCGTGCCGCAGGCCAGATCGCCCAGCCGCTGAAAGCGGTCGTTGGCGGCCATGGTCACCAGCCCCACCATGTACATGCCCAATCCAACGGGCGAAAACGGAAGTGCATCCACGTCGCGCAGCACGTTGCGCAGCACGGCTTGCAGGGCGTTGATCGGCTCGCCGTCGACCGTCAGCACGCGCAAGCCCAACAGCCACTTGCCGGGCGTCTGGCCGTTCCAGAGCGTTTCGAACAGGCCGCCATAGAACCAGGACAGCGCGAACCAGGTAATCAGCAGCACGCTGAACCCCAGGCCGCTAATGCCGATGGCCGTGAACAAGAACATCGACAGCACGATGGCCACGATGACCATCGCCCGAATCAGCACGTCGACGGCAAAGGCGGGCAACCGCCGCATGGGGCCAGCCAGCGCGTATTCGAAGGCGATGTTCTCGGGCGTGACGATGGCGATGCGCGAGTCGACTTGTCGCGGCAATTTGGCCATACGAGCGTGCGCGGCGCGAGCGGTGCTGGGACGGACTGGGCGGCAGGCGGCCCGGGCCCTCGCCTGTGCAGGCCCAATCTCCGCGGCCATCGTACCGCGCTATTATTCGCGGTCGGGCGCCGGGCCGCAAGTCGCGCAGCCACTTGCCGGCGGTTTTCAGTCCGCTACAGTGTCACGTACGACGTTTCGCATTCGGCCGGCCCCCGGCTTTGAGCAGACAAGGAACTCACCCACGATGCGCTTGGCGAACAAAACAGCCGTCATTACCGGCGGCGCTACCGGAATTGGACAAGCGATTGCCCTGGCGCTGGCGAGCGAAGGCTGCCAGGTGGCCATTGCCGGCCGCCGCGAAGACAAACTGCGCGAGACCGCCGCGCAGTGGAAGGGCAGCCCGGCAATTCAGGTGCACGGGGTCAACGTGGCCGACCGGGCCAGCGTCAAAGAACTCTTCGACTGGGCCAACAAAACGCTCGGCCGCGTCGACATCCTGGTCAACAACGCCGGCATCAATACCGTCAAGCGAACCATGGCCGATATGCCACCCGAAACCTGGGACCAGGTGATGGCCATCAACGCCACGGGCACCTACAACTGCATGCACGCGGTGCTGCCCGCCATGCGCGAGCGCCAGGATGGGTTGATCATCAACATCGATTCGATCTCGGGCATGCGGGCCAGCGTGCTGGGGGGCGTAGCCTATTGCGCTTCGAAGTTCGCCGTCACGGCGCTCAGCGCCGCCGTGGCCCTGGAAGATGGCAAGCACGGCATTCGCGTCACGGCGATTTGTCCCGGCGAAGTCAACACGCCGATTCTCGATGCCCGGCCGGTGCAGCTGTCGGCCGAACATCGCTCACGGATCCTGCATCCCGAGGACGTGGCGGCCGCCGCCTTGATGGTGGCCTGCCTGCCCCCGCGGGCGCACGTTCACGAACTGGTGATCAAGCCGACCTGGCAGGATTATTCCTAGCGAGCCAGCGCTGGACCGTCGGGCCTCGCGCGAAAAAAAACGCGGACGGAAAAACCGTCCGCGTTTGGTTTGAGGCAATCCAATCGGCGGGACCAGTCGCCTATTCGACCGTCCAGGTTTCGCCGCTGTTGAACAGCGTGGCCAGGTCCCCCTTGCCGCGCTTCTGCGCCGCGTGGATCTGCTCGACCAACCGCTCTTCGTAGCGCGGCGCGTCGACGTCGCGAAACACGCCGATCGGCTCGGGAAACGACGGATGGCTCATGCGGCTGAGCAGGTAGGCCAGCGTTGGCTCGGGCGTCTTCTCGTCGTGGAACAACAGGTCGTCTTCCGAGATGCCCTTGCCCAGCTCGACCACTTCGGGGGTGATGCCGTTGAGGCGGATGCCCTTGTCGCGGTTCTTGCCGAAGATCAGCGGCTTGCCGTGTTCCAACTCCAGCACGTTGTCGGCCTTCGAGTCGCGGCCCGTGGCATAGTCGTACGCGCCGTCGTTGAAGACGTTGCAGTTCTGGTAGACCTCGACGAACGAGGTGCCCACGTGCTCGGCGGCGCGCTTGAGCACCATCGAGAGATGCTTGATGTGTACGTCGATCGAGCGGGCCACGAACGTGGCTTCGCAACCGATGGCTACCGAGAGCGGGTGCAGCGGGTTGTCGATCACGCCCGTCGGGGTGCTCTTGGTGACCTGGCCCAGCAGCGAGGTGGGCGAGTATTGCCCCTTGGTCAGACCGTAAATGCGGTTGTTGAACAAAATGATGTTCAGGTTCAGGTTTCGCCGGATGGCGTGCATCAGGTGGTTGCCGCCAATCGACAGCGCGTCGCCGTCGCCCGTGATCACCCACACCGACAGATCGGGGCGGGCAATCTTCAGCCCGCTGGCCACGGCCGGCGCGCGGCCGTGAATCGAGTGCATGCCGTACGTGTTGACGTAGTACGGAAAGCGGCTCGAACAGCCGATGCCCGAGATGAACACCGTCTTCTCGGGCGGAATGCCGAGCGTCGGCAGCACTTTTTTCATCTGGGCCAGAATCGAGTAGTCGCCGCAGCCGGGGCACCAGCGCACTTCCTGGTCGCTGGCGAAGT
>CAZPED010000220.1:0-6369 GCA_964585335.1 uncultured Planctomycetaceae bacterium
CGGCTGCCCGAACGTCGGCGGCATTTGCATTGGCTGCACCATGCCGGGCTTTCCGGACAAGTTCATGCCGTTCATGGACGAGCCGCCCGGGGCGCACACCTCGTCGACGGCCATCAGCATTTACGGTCGGCTGATCAAATCGCTGCGCGGCTTTACGAACCGCTCGGCCAACAAGGAGCCGCACTGGCGGCATCGCGACGGACGCCTGACCACGGGCTACAAACCCACGACCTACGGCGCAGCGAGGTAACCGTCCACCCGATCCATTCCAGTCCCCTCTCGTCGCTCAGCAAAGGAGCACGCGCATGGTAACGACCACCTCTCCCGCATCGCAGGCCGAAGGCAAACGCCGCAACCTGATCGAAATGTCGTGGGATCCGATCACCCGAATCGTCGGCAGTCTGGGCATTTTCACGAAGATTGACTTCGAGAACCGCGAAGTCGTGGAGTGCCATAGCACGTCGTCGATCTTCCGCGGCTACAGCATCTTCATGAAGGGCAAGGACCCCCGCGACGCGCACTTCATTACCAGCCGGATCTGCGGCATCTGTGGCGACAACCATGCCACCTGCTCGGTCTATGCGCAAAACATGGCTTACGGCGTGAAGACGCCACCGCTGGGCGAGTGGATCGTGAACCTGGGGGAAGCGGCCGAGTACATGTTCGACCACAACATCTTTCAGGACAACCTGGTCGGCGTCGACTTCTGCGAGCAGATGGTCAAGGAGACCAACCCCGGCGTGCTCGTCAAAGCCGAGAACACGCCGGCGCCACACAAGGACATTCACGGCTACAAAACCATTGCCGACATCATGCGGGCGCTCAATCCGTTTACCGGCGAGTTCTATCGCGAAACGCTGCACGTCAGCCGATATACGCGCGAGATGTTCTGCCTGATGGAAGGGCGCCACGTACATCCCTCGACGCTTTATCCGGGGGGCGTGGGCACGGTGCCTAGCGTGCAGCTGTTCTCCGATTACCTGGTGCGGCTGATGCGCTACATCGAGTTCATGAAGCGCGTGGTGCCGCTGCACGACGACTTGTTCGACTTCTTTTACGAAGCGCTGCCGGGCTACGAGGAAGTGGGCCGGCGGCGGGTGCTGTTGGGTTGTTGGGGATCGTTCAACAACCCCGACGAGTGCGACTATACCTACCGCAACATGAACCGCTGGGGCAATGCGATGTTCGTCACCCCTGGCATCGTCGTCGACGGCCAGCTGGTGACGACCAACCTGGTCGACATCAACCTGGGCCTGCGCATCCTGCTGGGCAGCTCGTACTACGAGGATTGGCAAGAAACGGGCGAGGTGTTCGTGCCCAAGGACCCGCTGGGCAACCCGGTCGACAAGCGGCATCCCTGGAACCAGACCACGGTGCCCAAGCCGCAGAAGCGGAACTTCAGCGGCAATTACTCGTGGGTCATGTCGCCCCGCTGGTACGACCCGCGCTCGGGCGATCATTTGGCGCTCGACACCGGCGGCGGCCCGATTGCCCGGCTGTGGGCCACGGCCCTGGCCGGCAAGGTGGACATTGGCTACATCAAGGCCACGGGCCACAGCGTGAAGATGCTGCTGCCCAAGACTTCGCTGGCGCCCGAGGTGGAATTCGAATGGAAGATTCCCGCCTGGAGCAACGCCATCGAGCGCGATCGGGCGCGGACCTATTTTCAGGCCTACGCGGCCGCCGCGGCGCTGCACTTCGTCGAGCAGGCGCTGCGCGAATTGCACGCTGGGCGCACGCAGGTACACGCCGAGTTCAAGGTGCCCGACGAGGCGATTGGCTGCGGCTTTCACGAGGCCGTACGAGGCGTGCTGTCGCATCACCTGGTGATTCGCGACAAGAAGATCGCCAACTATCACCCCTACCCGCCCACGCCCTGGAACGGCAATCCGCGCGACATTTACGGAACGCCAGGGCCTTACGAGGACGCGGTGCAGGGCACGCCGATCTTCGAAGAGAACGGTCCCGACAGTTTCAAGGGCATCGACATCATGAGGGCCGTGCGCAGTTTCGACCCCTGTTTGCCGTGCGGTGTGCACATGTACTCGCCGGCCGGCAAGCTGGTCCAGCAATCGCAGCACGTGCCAATGTATGGCGTGCAGACTCACTAGGGCTAAACGCGAGGAAACTATGACCGACGACCGCTTGAGCGAATGCCTGGCGCGGATCGACGTGCTGCTGGCAAGGATGGACGCCCTGGCCGACGGCCAGCTGCGCGCCGACGTGCAAGAGATCGTGCAGTGTTTGCTGGACTATCACGGCGCGGCATTGGGTCGGCTGGTTGGCCTGCTGACCGCCGACGGCGGGTGGCCTCGTGAGCGACTGCAAACGCTGGCGACCGACGAATTGGTGGGCAGCCTGTTGCTGCTGCACGAGCTGCATCCGGCCGACTTGGAGACCCGCGTGGCCGAGGCGCTCGAGCGGGCCCGTCCGCTCTTGGCTTCGCACGGGGGGAATGTCGAGCTGGCCCGGATTGAAGCTGCAACCGTCTACGTACGGCTGCAGGGCAATTGCCACGGGTGTCCCAGTTCGCTGGCGACGCTCAAGTCGCACATCGAGCAAGCCGTGTTCGCCACGGCGCCGGACGTGGCAGCCGTGGCGATCGAAGACGAGGCGCCTGACGCGCGATCGACGGGTGGGTTCGTCTCCGTGGACCAGTTGACCTTGAGCAGGTGACGCGCCGTGAGCAGTGCGGAAGGATTAACCATGAACGATTCGCTACGTCGGCTACGGTCGTTTGGCCGCCACCCAGAGCAAAAGCCGCGCGCCGAGTGCGAACTGTGTACCGCGCCGCTGGGCCCCGGGCATCAGCACGTGGTCGAGCGGGTCACGGGAAGCGTGCACTGTTGTTGCGACGCTTGCGGGTTGTTGTTTCAGAATCCCGCCGCGAGTCGCTATCGCACCGTGCCACGCGACGCCCGGCGGCTGCCCGATTTTCAATTGTCCGATGCTCAATGGCAGAGCCTGGCAATCCCGATCGGGCTGGCGTTTTTGTTCGAGAGCACGCGAGCCGGCCGTGTGGTGGCCGTGTATCCCAGTCCCGCCGGTGGCACGGAGGCGGAGCCGTTGGCCGAGGCCTGGAGCGACATTTGTCGGGTCAATCCGTGCATTGTCGAACTGGCAGCCGACGTCGAAGCATTGCTGGTCAACCGCATTGACGGCGCGCGGAAGTATTATCGCGTGCCCATCGACCAGTGCTACCAGCTAGTTGGACTGGTGCGCATGCGCTGGCGCGGGTTCACCGGCGGCACGGCGCTCTGGCAGGAAGTGGGGGCGTTTTTTGCAAACCTCGAACAGCGAGTCGGATCATGATCGACCTTGATTTTCGTATCGATGGCGTGGAAGTGGCCGCTGATGCCGCGACGCCGCAGCTGTTGTTCCGCTTGAACATCGAGGCGGCCGACAGCTGTCGCGCCACCACGGTGCAAGCCGTGCTACTGCGGGTGCAACTGCGCATTGAGCCCGTCCGCCGCAACTATTCCCAAGGTGAACCGGCGGGGTTGGTCGAGCTGTTCGGTCCACGAGGGCAGTGGGGGGCGGCCATGCGGAGCATGCTTTGGACGCACGTGAACCTGCAAGTGCCGGCCTTCACGGGGGCGACGATCGTCGATCTGCCCGTCGAGTGCAGTTTCGACTTCAACGTGGCGGCGACGAAGTATTTTGCCGCGCTCGACGAAGGGGCCGTGCCACTTTGCTTCTTGTTCAGCGGCACGTCGTTTTATCAGACCGAGCGCGGGCTGCAGGCGGCGCCGATCTCCTGGGAGCGCGAAGCCCAATACCGATTGCCGATCGCAGTGTGGAGGGAGTTGATGGCAAGGTACTATCCCAACAGTGCCTGGCTGTGCATCGAGCGCGGCACGCTGGATCGGCTGGGCGAGTACAAGGTGTCGCAGGCCCTGCCCGGCTGGGAGCAAGCGATTGAGCGGCTGCTGGTGAGCGCGGGCCAAACGTCGGGCGTCGCGGAGGTGTGCCGATGAACACCGCGCTGGTCGACCGAGTGGTGCAGTCCGTACTTTACGAGGGATACCTATTGTACCCCTACCGCCGCGCCATCAAGAACGTGAAGCGCTGGACGTTCGGCACCATTTACGCAAGCGAATCGCGCGAAGTCTCCAAGGGCGGCGAACGTTGTACGCTCACGGCACGGTGCCTGGTTGCCGGCCAGGCGGCGCTGCGCGGGCAATTGCGTTTCTTGCGGCTCAGTGAGCGTCGGGAAGCGTCCGACGATTGCCTGCCCGGCGAACCGTGGCACGAAGCCGAGGAGCAGCGGGTCGACTTTGGGCCGGTGGCGGTAGCGGATCTCGCCGTCGCCGCGGCCGAGCAGCCGTTCGAGCTGGCCGGCCGCCAGTGGACAAATGCCGAGGGAGAACCAGCGGGCGCGCCGATTGTCTGGCGGCAGCAAACTGTCAGTGGCACGATTCAACTGCGGGCTGAACCTGTCGGCGCGGAGCTAGCTCGCTTGTCGGTGACGGTTACGAATCGGTCGCCCGTCGAGGCTGCTGCCCTGAGCGAGAGGGCGTCGAGCCTGTTGGGCAGCATGGCCTCGGTACATGTGGTGCTGCACGTCAGCGGCGGGGAGTTTCTGTCGCGGATCGATCCGCCGGCCGATTGTCGCGACCTTTGCCCGCAAGACATGCGCGATGGGCTCTGGCCGGTGCTGGTGGGAGAGGCCGGGCAGCGCGACACGCTGCTCTGTTCGCCGATCATACTGTACGACTATCCGGAGGTGGCTCCCGAAAGCCCCGGCGATTATTTCGACGCCACGGAGATCGACGAGATGCTGGCCTTGCGCGTGCTCACGCTCTCGGACGAGGAGAAGCGCGAGGTGGCGGCGCTCGATACGCGCGGACGCGAGCTGCTGCGGCGCACTGAGCAGCTGGCCCAGCGGCAACTGGCACGATTGCACGGCGCGCGGCGGAGTTACCACGCACAGGGAGAGTCGGGCCATGGAAAATGATTGGGATCCGGCCGATTTTCAAACGATCGAGTGTGTGCAGATTGGCGGCTTCGAGGTGCGCCGCGGCGCCACCGTGCGGCTGCGGCCGCGTCGCCGGGCCGACATCATGGACATTGCGCTGGCCGGCAAGCTGGCCGTGGTCGATGCCATCGAGCAGGACTATGAGCGGCATTTGCACCTTGCGGTCGTGGTGGTCGACGATCCGGGGGCCGACCTGGGGCTGGCCCGGCAGATTGGGCATCGCTTCTTTTTCGGGGTGGATGAGGTTGAACCGCTGGCCGACGCCGACGAGCGGCAAGGTCGTTGAACGGGGGAAGCAAACGTGTCAGCGCCACGCATCTTGATTGCCGGGGTCGGCAATATCTTTCTCGGGGATGATGCCTTTGGCGTCGAGGTGGCGCAGCGGTTGGCGCAGGCCGAGCTGCCCGTCGGCGTTCGAGTGGTCGATTTTGGCATTCGCGGACTCGATCTGGCTTACACGCTGCTCGAAGGGTACGACGCTGTGGTGCTGGTCGACGCCGTGCCGCGGGGCGGCGCGCCCGGCACGCTTTACACGATCGAGCCTGACCTCGCGGCCGAGCGGCCGGCCCGCGACGAGCCGCTGGCACTGCCCGAGGGACATCGGATGGATCCGGCCAACATGATCCGATTCGTCGAATTGATGGGGGGGCGCGTCGAGCGGCTATTACTGGTCGGATGCGAACCAACGCCCATTGATCAGTGGGGCGACGTGCAGGGGGGACTCAGTTCGGTGGTCGAGCGCGCGGTACCGCAGGCCATGTCGATCGTACTGCAATTGGTGGCGCAATTGACCGAGCAAATCCGGCAGCGGCCGCCCGTACCCGCGGGGTAGAGATATCCGACGGCGACCGCGAATCGGCCGCCAGCGCGAAGGAGAGAAATCATGAAGTACGTGATGATTGCGGGCGAATACGTGGTGGGGTTGCTGATTCTGCTGGTGAACTTATTGTGTATTGCCGTAGCGGCCGTGATCAGCTTGACCGAATTGCCGCGCTACCTGCGGAATTCGCACAAGTAGGCAAGTACGCTTTCTGGCGATGGGTACGATGCACGAACTATCGATTGCGCTTTCCATCATCGACGTGGCAGCCGAGGAACTCGAGCGCCAAGGGGGAGGCTCGGTCGTGGCGATCCACCTCAAGCTAGGGCCGCTGTCGGGCGTCGTTCGCAGGGCGCTCGAGTCGGCGTTCCAGCTGGCCCGCGAGGGCTCGACGGCCGACGGAGCCGAACTGCTGATCGAAGAGGTGCCGATCACCCTGTTTTGTCCCACGTGTCAAAAGTGCCAGCCGATTGCGGACGACACGACGGTGTGCTGCCGCGAGTGCGGCACCTATTCGTCCGAAATCGTTTCGGGCCGCGAACTCGAGGTTGTTGCATTGGAGATCGAATCA
>CAZPED010000221.1:0-6349 GCA_964585335.1 uncultured Planctomycetaceae bacterium
CTTCAAGGAAGACGCCCCCAGCGGCACGGCGCTCAAGTTCGGCGAAATCATCGCCGGCGTCATGGGACAAAGCGACCACGTGCACGGCCGCTCGGGCCGGCCCGGCAAACGCCCTCATGGCGAAATCGGCTACCACGCGCTGCGCACGGGCGACAACCCCGGCGAACACACGATCGTCTTCGGACTGCTGGGCGAAACGCTCGAACTGACCGTGCGTGCCACGAATCGCGATTGCTATGCCCATGGAGCGCTCGCGGCGGCCAAGTTTCTGGCCGGCAAGCCGCCGGGGCTGTACTCGATGAACGACGTGCTGGGGTTGTAGGCCCGGGGGGCCAAGGGTGCGCGAGCGAGCCACGTTAGGGCGTGGCGGGAGCCAGGCAATGGCCAAGTGCGAGGAAGGCTATCTGTGCGACGTTTGCGGCGGCGACGTCGGCGAGATGACCGAGAGCGATTTGTACCTGCGCTACGTGATCGGTCTGCTCGACCCCGAGACGCTGCACACGACCCGCGAGCGGCATATCCGCTGCAATCCGGTGCTGGCGCAATTCATCGTCGACGCCGATTTTCCGCCGGTCGCGGTCGAGGGGGATTTTGACAAGAGGCTGCTCGACCCGGCGTACGTGCGCGAACGCGAGACGCTGGTGACGCGAGGCTATCGGCGGCTTCGCGAGCTGGCGCACCTGGAGCTGCCGATCATCGACTACCCGCTCCCCGAGGTGCGGGCCCGGCTGGAGCGCCAGGCGCGGGGCGGCTAACTGGCCGCGTGGCGGGCCGCCGCGGCCGCAAGCGCGCCGTGAACGACGACCTGCTCGCCCAACTGGGCCGGCTCGATCGCATAGGTGCCAGCCAGCGGCGGAAACACGTAGCGCTCGACCTGGCGGCGCAGCGGAACCAGGAACAAGCCCTGGTCCATCAGCGAGACGCCGCCCCCCAGTACCACCACCTCGGGCGAGACGAGCGTGATGGCCTGGCCAATGCCCCAGCCCAGGGCTTGGCAGGCCCGGGCAATCACTTCGCGGGCCACCTCGTTGCCTTCGCCGGCGGCTTGGGCCACGACCAGGGCCGTGAGGGCTTCGAGCTTGCCGTCGCAGCGCTGCCAGAGGTCGGCCGTGTATTCCTCGGCGGCCTCTTCGCTTTCGATCAGCCGCTGCCGCACTTGTTCGGGGGTGTTGCGTCCCAGGCCCGTAGTCAGCGGCACGAAGGCGTGCGAGATCGGATCGGTCAGGCGGGCCTGCGCTTCGGCGGCGATGCCCCAGCCGCTGGCCAGCGACTCGACGGTCTGATCGGGATGCTCGGCTTGCAGGCCGGGGCGGAGGTGTCCGATTTCGCTGGCCGCGCGGCCGTTGCCGCGGTAGATCTGACCGCCGACGACCAGCCCGCCACCGATGCCCGTACCCACGGTCACGTAGAACACGACCTGGCGGCCCTGCCCTGCCCCGAAGCGGGCTTCGGCCAGGCAGGCGGCGTCGCAATCGTTTTCCAACGCAGCGGGCAGCTTGAGGTGTTTGCGGCACCAGTCGACGATCGCGAAGTCGTCCCAGCCCTCGACGTGATGGCTTTTGATGACGCGCCCGGCCGCCGCGTCGATCGGTCCGCCAAAGCCGATGCCGGCGGCGCTGAGCCGGTGACGGGCGGCCAACAATTTGGCCGAGCTTTCGATCTGTTCGAGAATGCCCGCCGCGCCCAGCTTGGGGCGGACCGTGTGGCGGTCGAGCGCGACGATGCGACCATCGCCGGCGCCGACGCCAATTTGAATTTTGGTGCCGCCGATTTCGACGCCCAGGAACATGCCGCCTGGCGGTTGGGTCGCGGAGTGAGACGGCATGGGACGGTTAGGCCTTGTAGCGGCCCTCGTGATTGATGCGGGCAAACACGTCGTTGAGCACCCAGTGGAACAAGGCCAGGTGGATGCTCTCGACCATGCCCATGTCGTTGAGCGGCACGTGCATGCCGGCCTGCGCCATGCGGCGCAGCTTGCCGCCCTCGTAGCCGGTGAGGCCGAACGTCTTGAGCCCGTGGCGATTGGCCCAGTCGACCGCCTTGAGCACGTTGGGGCTGTTGCCCGAGCCGCTGATGGCGATCACCAGGTCGCCGCGGCTGCCGTAGTTCATCAGCTGCTGGAGAAAGATCTGGTCGTAGCCCACGTCGTTGCCCAGGGCCAGAATCCAGCCCAGGTTGTCGGTCAGGCTCATGATCTTGAGCCGTTTCTTGGTTTCGTCCTTCAGCTCGTGCTGGTGGAGCGAGCTCTTGCCCAGATCCTCGCAGATGTGCGTGGCCGTGGTGCCCGAGCCGCCGTTGCCGAAGACGAACACGAACTTTTCGTTTTCCCAGGCCTCGTAGACCAGGTCGGCCCAGGCTTGAATTTCCTCGGGCGCGACGCGCTGCAACTCATCCTGCAAGCGCTGGACATAAGGACCAATACCAAGCGTGGCGCCCAACATTTCGCGTAGCTACCTCTGGTAAACGACCGTGGCGAAAACCAGCGGTTCAGTCTACCGGGCCGGCCGCCGAGCCGCCAGCCGCATCACGGCTGCGTGAAGTGTCCGGTACGGGGCGTTTGCCCGGCCCTGCGAGCTGACCTAGCCCCGGCCGCGCCGCTCGGGATACACTTAGCTGTGTGGTGATCCTCGGCCGGGCGATCGCCAGAAACCGCCAAGCCAGCCGGATTGCCGACCGGCGACTCTCAACCGCATTTTGGACCTGCCGTGGGCAAAGACATTTCGCAGACGCTGGAAGGTTGGGACTACGATCCGGACCAGATTTCCGTGCGCATTGTGACCGGCGACGATGGCCGGGAAAAAATCCAACTGCGGCTCGACCTGGGGCTGCTGCAAATGGAATTCGAAGGCCGGCCCGACGGCAAGCGGGTCAGCGGCTGCGCCTCGTGGCTCGATTTTTACGAGCGGCAGCAGCGGCAGCACGAAGAACGCGACGACGGCGAGCCCTTCGTGCTCGAAAGCGAAGACTGCCACCGCCTGCTGCGCGAGGGAGTGCAGTACTACCATCGCTACATCAGTTTCTGGCACCTGGAGCGCTACGAGCTGTGCGCCCGCGATACGAACCGGAACCTGAAGCTGTTTGCCTTTGTGCGCAAATATGCCCGGCACACCAAGGACAAGCTGCAATTCGACCAGTGGCGGCCGTACGTGACGATGATGCACGCCCGGGCCGTGGCCACGCCGTTTGTCGTGATGAAAGACTATCGGGCCGCGCTGGGGGCGATCGATGCGGCCATTCAAGGCATCCGGGCCTTTCTGGTCGAATACGAGCAGATGGACAACGCCGAGAATTGCAGCGAGCTGGCCTACCTGACCAAATGGCGCGAGGAGATTGCGTCGAAGCAGTCGGGCGACCTGGCCAGCGAGCCCTACAATCCGCTCACCCGCTTGCAGCACGAACTGGAGCAGGCCGTGAATGAAGAGCGGTTTGAAGATGCCGCCCGGCTGCGCGACACGATTCGCGCGCATTCCCGCACCGAGGGCCCACTGTCTGGCCCGGGCAAAACGCTGTAGCGGCGTGCGGCGAGCCGTTGTCGGCAACGGCGGGGCTCTCAATTACCAGGCAAATCCGCTGCGGATTTCGCCCTGGTGACCGGGGCGCCTGACGGCGAAATTCCCGCGAACCAGCGAGTACGCGCCGAAAGTTTGACAGGCTAGAAGTGGCTATTTACAATCGGGTTATGGCGTTTGGCCGGCCCGCTCTTCCCGTCTGCATGAGGCCGACAATTAGGGGATCGCACACGATGCCGGTCCGCTGCCCCCGCTGGTAGCCCAAACGTCGAGGCAAGTGCCCCCGCGGCACGTTAGAATCGGCGGAACAGAACCCCTCACCAAGCAAGTACTTCCGGCCCACGTGCTGCCAGCGCAGCGCGGGAGCCGCCCGAGGAGACTTTGTCGATGGCTGCACGCGAAAATCAAGGTCTGCAGATCGCGCTGATCATTTTCGTGATCCTGACGATCGTGCTCACCGTGACCACGTACATGTTTTTCAGCAGCGCGCAGAAGGAAAAGGAATCGAACAAGGCGCTGGCCGCTGACAACGCCAACAAAGACTCCGCGGCCCGCAAGGCGGTCGACGAATTCGAGCGGATCAAGAACGAAATCGTGGGCGCCAAGCAGACCGACAAGATCGAGAACGTGGCCGAACTGATCAAGAAGGACTTCACGGCCTACGGCAAAGGCATCAGCGAGGCGAATCAGAATTATCACTTCTTGACCGAGCAACTGGGCAACCAGCTGCGTGCCGCCGAGGGCCGCATTGCCGAGCTGACGGCCAAGAACACGGCCCTGACGGAAAAGATCAAGACCGACGAGACGGCCAAGGCGGCCGAGATCGCCCAGTACAAGAAACAATTGGCCGACGCCGCCAAGGACCTGGACGAAGAGCGCAAGAAATTCGGCAGCGATCGCCAGGGCATGACCAACGACAAGAGCGAACTGGCCAAACGGTTTGACGCCAAGCGCCGCGAACACGAGGAACTGGCCAAGAAGTCGAGCGCCCAGATCGAGGAACTGACTGGCGATCGGACCAAGCTGACCACGCTGCTCAAGATCAAGAACGACAAGGAACTCGCCGAACAAAAGGCCAACGAAGTGCCCGACGGCAAGGTGAACTGGATCAACCAGCGGACGCGCACGGTCTGGCTTAACCGTGGCTCGGCCGACGGCCTGCGGCTGCAAACCACGTTCAGCGTGTTCAACAAGGAAGAGACCAACCCGGTGAAGGCCAATGGCAAGGCCAAGCTCGAGGTGATTCGCCTGGTGGGTCCGCACGTGGCCGAGGCCCGCATCATCGAGGACAACCTGTCGAACCCGATCATGCCCGGCGATTTGATCTACTCGACCGTCTGGCAGCCGGGCCGGGCCGAGCACTTCGCGCTGGCCGGCGTGATGGACATCGACCACGACGGCGAGGATGACCGCAAGCGGGTACACGACCTGATCTCGCTCAACGGCGGCGTAATCGACGCCGAAACCACGCCCGACGGCAAGCGGACCGGCAAGATCTCGGTCGACACCAAGTTCCTGGTGCCGGGCGCCGAACCGGCCGGCGAAAAAGTGGCCGGCTACAGCGAGCTGTTCGACGAGGCCAAGACCTACGGCGTGCGCACGATGAGCGTCAACGAGTTTGTCGATTACATGGGCTACAAAGCCGAGGACCGCAGCGTGGCGCTCGACCGCAAAGCTCGCTCGACCGACTTCAAGCCGCGGATGCCCGAGGTGCAGCGCGTGATGCCCAAGAGCGACCGCGAGCGCGAGTTCGACCTGAAGGTCAAAGATCGCGCGGGCAAGGAACCCGGCGACGCCGAATAGTCGACGCGCTGGGGGCGGCTTGCAAAGCACGGCCGATGGCGCGAAACTACAGTGCTGGGCGCTCGTCGCGACTGCCGACGGCCCAGGTTCCCGCCCGTTGGAGGCCCGCTGCCGATGTCGATTCCGCTCGATGCCCCCGAGGTGCTCAACCGCGAGTTTCTGGAAATTCGCGCGTGGCTGCTGCAGCTGGCCGCATCGCTCGACCGAATGGACCGAGCCGAGGGTGAAGTAGCCGGCGACGTGCGGCTGGAGCGCATCGGCCAGGCGCTTGAGATCCTGGCCGGCGGCGAGGCCGACCGGGCGGAGCGGATCCAACTCGTGTTTTCGCGCGAGTATGAAACCGGCTGGCGGGCCGCTTTCGGATTGCCGTCGCCGCGAGCGTGAGGTCTCGCGACGCATTCCCGCGTTGTTTCTTCCCCCCTAGCCTGCCCGCCACCCCAAGCAACTCGGACCCGAATTGCCATGTATTACTTCGATCCGCACATTCACATGGTCTCGCGCGTGACCGACGACTATGAGATGCTGGCCAAGATGGGCTGCGTGGGCATGAGCGAGCCGGCTTTTTGGGCGGGCTTCGATCGGGGGAGCGTCGACGGCTTTCGCGACTATTTCCGCCAGCTCACCGAGTTCGAGCCCAAGCGGGCCGGCTGGTATCGGGTGCAGCATTACACCTGGCTGTGCATCAACGCCAAGGAAGCCGAGAACGTCAGCCTGGCACGGGAAGTGATCGCCATGATTCCCGAGTTTCTCGACCGCCCCGGTGTGCTGGGCATCGGCGAAATCGGCTTGAACAAGAACACCAAGAACGAAGCCACGATCTTCTGCGAACACCTCGACCTGGCCGCCAAGACCGACGAGCAGATTCTGATTCACACGCCGCACCTGGAAGACAAGTACCAGGGAACGCGGATGATCCTCGACATGCTCTGCGACGACAGCCGCCTCGATCACAATCGGGTGCTGGTCGACCACGTCGAGGAACACACGATTCGCGCCGTGCTGGACGAAGGCTTTTGGGCCGGCATGACGCTTTACCC
>CAZPED010000222.1:0-6343 GCA_964585335.1 uncultured Planctomycetaceae bacterium
TGGGCTGGTCGACGACTCTGGCCAAACGCTGGGCTGGACCAGCATCGCCACCGAGGTCGAACTAGGGCCACACGCGGCCATCGCCCGCGTGCGCACGGCCCTCGACGGCCTGCTCGCCAAGGCCGGGCTCGAACTGTCGGCCATTGCCCGCGTGGGCTTGGGCACGCCGGGCACCATGGACATCGCGCGGGGCATTCTGCTTTCCCCTGGCAACTTACCCGGCTGGTGGAACTTTCCGATTCGCGACGCATTGGCCGAAGCCTGCCAGCGCCCGGTGACATTTGCCAACGATGCCCGCAGCGCCACCTACGGCGAATACTGGGTCGGCAGCGGCCGGGTACTGCGGAGCATGGTGATGTTCACGCTCGGCACCGGCGTCGGCGGCGGTATCGTCATTGGCGACCTGCTGGTCGAGGGCGAGAACAGCGCGGGATCCGAGTTGGGGCATATCATCATCGATTACCACGACGAGGCCCGGCTTTGCTCCTGTGGCCAGCGCGGCCATCTCGAGGCCTACGCCAGCGCTACGTCGGTCGTGAAGCGGACCGAGGAAATCCTGCACGAGAGCCAGCGGCCCTCGTCGTTGCGCACGCGGATGGCCTCGGGCGAGGAGCTCTCGGCCCTGATGATCGACCAGGAAGCCGAGCGCGGCGACGCGCTGGCGCTCGAAATCGTGCTGGAAACGGCTCGCTACCTGGGCATTGGCGTAGTCACAGCGATGCACGCCATCGATCCGCAAGGCGTGGTGATCGGCGGCGCCATGACGTTTGGCCAGCACGACACGGCGACGGGTCGGCGATTTCTCGAGCGCATCCAGCAGGAAGTGGCGGCCCGCGCGCTGCCGATGCTGGTCGAGCGGACGAAAGTCGACTTCGCGTCGCTGGGCAACGACGCCGGATTCATTGGCGCAGCGGGCCTGGCGCGGCGCGCCTTTATGCAAAAGAAACACTCCTGACGCGGCGCGCGTCGCAGGCGGTGCCTCCAAAGGGGCAGACTCGCCGCACGGCACGCCGAGCATTGAAAGACGAGACGGCATGGCTGACATCGACTGCAAGCACATTCGCAACTTTTCGATCGTGGCGCACATCGACCACGGCAAGAGCACGCTGGCCGACCGGTTGCTGGAAAAGACCGGCACGCTCGACAAGCGCGAGCTCAAGGAACAGACGCTCGACGACATGGAGCTGGAGCGCGCGCGGGGCATTACGATCAAGGCCCGCGCCGTGGCCATGCGCTACAAGCTCGATGGCGAGGACTATGAGCTGAACCTGATCGACACGCCCGGCCACGTCGACTTTCAATACGAAGTGTCGCGCAGCCTGGCTTGCTGCGAGGGGGCCATTTTGCTGGTCGACGCCTTCCAGGGTGTTGAGGCCCAGACCGTGGCCAACGCCTTCGCGGCCATGGAAAACAACCTCACGATCGTGCCGGTGCTGAACAAGGTCGACTTGAAGCACGCCCGGCCCGACGAAGTGATCGCCGAGATGGAATCGGTGCTGGCGATCAACCCCGACGAGGTGCTGCGCTGCAGCGGCAAGACGGGCGTGGGCAGCGAAGACCTGCTGAAGGCGATCGTCGAACGGATTCCGCCCCCGACCGGCGACCCCCAAGCGCCGCTGCAAGCGATGGTGTTCGACAGCCACTACGACGAGTACCGCGGCGCGATCACCTACATTCGCCTGATGAACGGCACCGTGCGCAAAGGAGAC
Source organism: uncultured Planctomycetaceae bacterium (assembly GCA_964585335.1). GTDB lineage: Bacteria > Planctomycetota > Planctomycetia > Pirellulales > PALSA-1355 > CAZPED01. The sequence goes on from CAZPED010000222.1 coordinate 1,710, forward strand.
AGGATTCGTTTCCTCCGCGCGGGCACCACGCACGAAGTGCTGGAGCTGGGGCAATTTGTGCCGCAACGCCGCGCTTGCAACTCCCTGCAAGCCGGCCAGGTGGGCTACCTGATTTGCAATATCAAATCGCTGGGTCAGGTACACGTGGGCGACACCGTGTCGACCGCTGGCGACAACCAGGCCGAGGCCCTGCCCGGCTACCGCGCGCCGCAGCGAATGGTTTACTGCGGACTGTATCCGTCGGACGGGCAGGACTTCGAGGAGCTGCGCGACGCGCTGACAAAGCTGAGCATCAACGACCCCAGCTTCGAGTTCGAGCCGGAAACCAGCGACGCCCTGGGCTTCGGCTTTCGCTGCGGCTTCCTGGGGCTGCTGCACATGGAAATCATTCAGCAGCGGCTCGAAGGCGAGGCCGATCTCGACCTGGTGCAAACCGCCCCCAACGTCACCTACGAAATCCTCACCACCACCGGCGAGACGCTCTACATCCACAATCCCCAAAAGGTGCCCGACTCCGGGCAAATCGAGGAATTCCGCCAGCCGATCGTCAAGGTGAACTTCGTGCTGCCGGTCGAGTCGATCGGGCCGGTGATGCAATTGTGCTCCGATCGGCGCGGTGTGTACGTGCGCACCGAGTACCTGTCGCCGACGCGCGCCATGCTGACGTTCAATCTGCCGCTGGCCGACGTGATTTACGACATGCACGACAAGCTCAAGAGCGTCACGCGCGGCTACGGCACGATGGACTATGAGCTGATCGGCTACTTTCCGGCCGACCTGGTGCGCATGGACATCCTGGTGGGCGGCAAACGCGTGGACGCCTTGTCGATCATTTGCGACCGCCGCGACGCCGATCGCCGCGGCCGGGCGATCGTGAAAAAACTGCGCACCGAAATCGACCGGCACATGTTCGAAATCGCGCTGCAAGCGGCCATCGGCAGCCGCATCATTGCCCGCGAAACCATCTCGGCCATGCGCAAGAACGTCACCGCCAAGTGCTACGGCGGCGACATCTCCCGCAAGCGCAAATTGTGGGCCAAGCAAAAGGAAGGCAAGAAGCGGATGAAGTCGATTGGCAGCGTCGACATTCCGCAGAAGGCCTTCCTGGCTGTCCTCGACACCAGCGCGGACAAGCAGCAATGATCAACGTGGCGCGGCAAACATCGGGCGCCCTCGGTTGGACCTGCGGCCCGGCCGCGCCGGCCGCCGTTGCGTTGGGCCGGCGCGCGTGGCAGCGGCCGCTCGAAGTGGCCATCGCCTGCCTGATCGCCGCACTGGTTGTCGACTGCTTTCTGTTGGGCGGCGTCGTCCCCGCCACGCGAGTGTCCAGCGGTTCCATGGCGCCAGGCCTGCTGGGGCCTCACCGCCAATGGCATTGCGGGCAGTGCGGGCAGACGTTTGCCTGTTCGATCGAATCACTGCCCACGCTGCGCCAAAACGTCGAGTGCCCGCAGTGCCGCTCGCGCCAGCCGGCGGTGCTCGGCGTCGACCAACCCGGCGAGCGATTGCTGGTCGACCGGGTGTCTGCTGACATACTGAGCCGCTGGCAGGTCGCGGTGTGCCGCGTGCCGGAGGCCGCCGCGCAGTTGTGCGTGAAGCGGCTGGTCGGATTGCCGGGCGAGTCGGTGTCTCTGGTCGACGGCGACCTTTGGATCGACCACCGCCGGGCCGAGCGTCCGCTCGAAGCGATTCGACCGCTGCTCGTGCCGTTATATCGCGGGAATATTGAGCGAGGATGGCGTGCCGACTCTCATGCCTGGAAGGTCGAATCCCGCCGCGCGGTGTACCTGAGCGCCACGGGCGACGATGTTTCCTGGTTGACCTATCAGCACGCCGCGCCCGCCGGGCAACCGCGTCAATCGGCGGCGGTCGTGTGGGACGAAAGCCCCTGCGATCAGAATGAATCGCGGTTGCTCAATCCGGTGCGCGACCTGGCGCTGGTGACCGACCTGTGTGCGGATGGCCACGCCGTGGTGATCTTACGGCTCTGCGTCGGCGACGACGAGTTTCGGCTGACGCTCGACCGCCCCAATCAAACAGCCCGGCTGCAGTTGGGCGAGCAGTGCCTGGCGGAGTGCCGGCTGCCGAGTTTCGATTGGCGAAAGTCGGTGCGATTGGAGCTGCTGTGCGTCGATGGCCAGGCCCGTTGGACTTTGGCCGGCACGGAAATGGCGGCTGTTTCCTATCGGCCGTCGGCCCAGCGGGAGCCGCAGGTTATGGCGGCCCTCGGGGGACGCGGCGGACGCATCGAGCTCGACCAAATCCAACTGCTGCGAGACGTTTATTACACGGCACCCGACGCTGCTAGCAGCCAATATCGACTCGGCGCCGACGAATACTTCGTATTAAGCGATAATAGCGCCCAGGGAACCGACAGCCGTCACTGGGCGGGGGCCGGCGGCATGCGGCGCGAGCTGATCGTGGGCCGGGCGCTCGGGCGCCCTTAGTGTCCCCCCTGCCGCGAAGATTGCCGGAAGACCAGCGCGAGAACTTGCATGGCGAAGAAGAAACCCACCGCGGCCAAGGCGTTCCGCTTCTCACCGCCCCCCACAAACGACGCGCGTAACACGGTCAAGGCCGCCCCCGACGCCAAGCTGGCGAAGAGCTGGGTAACGGGCCCGGCAATTCGCGAGACCATCGAGTCGCTGGCCATTGCTTTCGTGCTGGCGTTCGTGTTTCGCGCCTTCGATGCCGAAGCGTTTGTCATTCCCACCGGATCGATGGCGCCCACGCTGATGGGCCAGCACAAGGATTTGCTTTGCCCCAAGTGCGGCTACCGCTACGCGGCCGGCGCGAGCAGCGAGGATGAGCAACTGGCCGAACAGCGAGGCCGTCTCGACTCAGTACAGCCGGTCGTGGCCGTCAGCTGTCCGCTGTGCCGGTACATGGCCAACGTCGATCCCAGCTCGCCCAAGGGGCGCGACTTTCCGACGTACGGCGGCGACCGCATCCTGGTCAGCAAATACAACTACGACTTTCAAGAGCCGCGCCGCTGGGACGTCGTCGTGTTCAAATATCCCGGCGGCGCGCAGATGAACTATATCAAGCGGCTGGTCGGCTTGCCGAACGAAACAGTGCGGCTCTGGCACGGCGACGTATACGTCAAGGCCGATGGCCAGAGCACCTTCCAGATCGAGCGCCGGCCGCCCGACAAGTTGCGGGCCATGGCGCAGATGGTTTACGACAACGACTACGTGGTCGACGATATGACCGACAAGGGCTGGCCGCTGCGCTGGCAGCCGACCGGCGGGGCCGAGTGGCAGAGCGATGACCGCGGCCGCTCTTTTCACGTCGAGGCCAGCCCCGGCGATACGCAGTGGCTCCGCTACCAGCACTTCGTGCCCACGCTCGAAGACTGGAAGGCCCTGGGCGTCGGGAACGTCAAGACCGACAGCGTGCGACCCCGGCTTGTCACCGACTTCTACGCCTACGACAGCAGTATTCCGCGCGACCAGCGCTTCCTGGTCTCGCAACTGATTGGGTTGCACTGGGTGGGCGACTTGATGCTCGAGTGCGACCTGGACGTCACGAGCGAAGGCGGGCAGGTTGTCCTCGACCTGGTTAAAGGGGGCCAGCACTTTCGCTGCGAGATCGATTGCCAAACCGGTAGGGCCCAACTAGCGATCGATGGCCTCGAAACGTTCAGGCCGCAGGCAACCACCGCCGTGCAAGGCGCCGGCCGGCATCGCCTGGCATTTGCCAACATCGACGAGCAATTGACGCTGTGGGTCGATGACAGCCCGGTCGAGTTCGACGCTCCGACCAGCTACGAACCGCTGGGCAACGATCTGCCGCGATCGACCGCCGCCGATCCGCTCGATCTGGCTCCTGCGGGAATTGGCGCCCGTGGATGCAAGGTGCAAGCCAACCGCATCCGGCTCTGGCGCGACATCTACTACATCGCCGTTGACGATCCGCCCACGATGGGCCCGATTGCCGACTATTCGGCCGCGGCCTCGATCGTCAGCAAGGACTACAACCAACTGGTGCGGTTCTGGTCGACACCGGCCGAGTGGTCCCCCAAGAGTGGGCCCAATCCGTTCGAGCAGCGCCGCGAGGCGATTTTCCGGCTCGAGCCCGACCAGTTCTTCATGCTGGGCGATAACAGCCCGGCCAGCCAGGACGCCCGGCTTTGGGATCACGAAAAATACGTCCATCGCGACCTGTTGGTGGGCAAGGCTTTGATCGTGTTTTGGCCCCATTCGTTTAACCGCGTACCGGGCACGGGCATTCCGTTTCCGTTTTTTCCGAATTTCGCCCGGATGGGGCTCATCAGGTAAAATCGAGGTATGAGCGAATCGACTCCCCTTCCGGCTGAAGCTCCGGTTGTCACGATCGAACCCACGCCCGCCCCGGCGGCGCACCCGTCGAGTCTTTCGCGAGGCATGCGCGAAACGATCGAGGCGATTGCCATCGCCTTTGCGCTGGCGTTCCTGTTCAAGACGTTCGAGGCCGAGGCCTTTGTCATTCCCACCGGCTCGATGGCGCCCACGCTGATGGGGCGTCATAAAGACGTCGACTGTCCGCAGTGCGGCTTTCGCTACTCGGCCAGCGCCAGCGACGAGGCCGACCGCAATGGCAACCTCAAGCCGGGCGACTACTCGCAAGTGATTCGAGTGACCTGCCCGAACTGC
>CAZPED010000223.1:0-6278 GCA_964585335.1 uncultured Planctomycetaceae bacterium
CGGGCCGCGGCGCGGATGCGTCTGCCGGCCTGATCGGCACGCGACCGAGGTCAATCGCATGGGTCAGATTTCGCTCGCGCGCCTGCTGTTTGCCGTGAGTAGCCTGGCGGTGGCATTCGCCGCGCTGACGGCGATCCGCAACCGCGAGCCGTATCCCATCGTGATTGCGGCCGCCGCGATTTCCTATGCCCTCTGGATGTTTTGGCCGCGGATGCCGACGTGGTTGGCCATCGGGCTGCTGGTATTAACGCTGGTGGGCGTGGGCACCGTCGCCGTGGTCCTGGAGCGGTGACGGGGTCCGTTGCGTTTGGCAGTTCTCGGCCGCGCGTTTCGCTTGCCAAGAATGCGGCGAGCGCAAACAATGGGGGGCACGCCGTCTTGCTTGCTTCCCGCTGCCATCGTTACGTCGTCAGGAGCGCTTGTGTTTGTCGAAACCCACTCGCTCTCCAAGCGCTATGGCACGTTCACGGCGCTCAACCAATGCTCGTTTTCGGTGCAGCGCGGCGAAGTCGTGGGGCTGCTGGGCCCCAACGGCGCCGGCAAAACCACCCTGCTCCGCCTGTTGATGGGCTATCTGCGCCCCACCTCCGGCAGCGCCAAGATCGACGGTCTGGACTGCTACCGCCAAAGCTTCGAGGTCCATCGACGCGTCTCGTACTTGCCGGGCGATGCCCGGATGTTTCGCACCATGCGGGCGCGCGAAGTGATCGAATTTTTCACGGCCGTGCGCGGCGACGGCACCCGGCCCCGGGCCGAAAAGCTGGCCAGCGACCGTTTTGGGCTCGACCTGTCGCGACCCGTAGCGGCCATGTCGACCGGCATGCGGCAAAAGTTGGCCCTGGCCGTCACGCTGGCCGTCGACACGCCGCTGGTGATCCTCGACGAGCCGACGTCGAATCTCGACCCCACCGTTCGTGCCGACGTGGGCGAGCTGGTGGCCGATGCCCGTCAGGCTGGGCGAACGGTCATCTTTTCAAGCCACGTAATCTCCGAGGTCGAGCAGGTGTGCGACCGGGTCGTCATTCTGCGCGCGGGCCAGCTCGTGCACATGCAAATCATTGCCCAGTTGCGCAGGCAACATCGCATACGCGCTCAGCTGACCGGCCCCCTGCCACCCGTGCCCGCCAGCTTCCATGGGCAAGTTACACTCGTCGAAAGCCAGGCCGGCACGGTCGTGATCGAAACCCCTGACGAACTTTCCGGCCTGCTGGGCTGGCTGGCGACACTGCCGCTGGCCGAAGTACACATCGAGCCGCTCGGCTTGCAGGCGCTCTACGATCTGTACCATGCCGGCTAACGCGTCACACGTCTTTGCCACACGGCTTGCACCGCACCTATGAATCTGGCGCTTTGGAAAAAAACGTTTCACGAATCGCGTTGGCTGTTGGGCGGCAGCATGCTCTTCATGTTTGCCGTGCATTGGCTGCGGGTTTGGATCAGCAGTTTTTTCACGTCGAACAAGCTCGAGGGCATTTTCAACCTGTTGCCCGAGATTGTCGAACCGCTGCTGCCCGTTTCGTTCACGCAAATGGCCACTTCGGCCGGCCGCATCGCCATCGCTTACGACGACCCGATCGTGCTGCTGCTGGTAACGGTCTGGGGTATTGCCCGGGGCTCGGACGCGGTAGCCGGCGAGCTCAACCGCGGCACCATGGAAATGCTGCTGGCCCAACCGGTCACCCGGCTCGGCGTGCTGGGAAGCCAGGCCGGCATGACGCTCGTGGGGGCGGCGATCTTGGCGCTCACGGCGCTGGCGGGCACCACCACGGGGCTGGCCACCATCACGCTCGAAACCGCGGTTTCGCCGCGCACCTTCGTGCCGGCGGCGCTCAACCTGTTTGCCATGACCGTCTTTCTGGCCGGGTTGTCGACCATGGTATCGTCGGCCTCGAGCCTACGGGCGCGCACGATCGGCATCGTGGGGGCGTTTTACGCCGTCTCGATGGTGGTAAAGATCGTCTCGCGGATGGTCCCCAGCTTTTCGTGGCTGACGTACGTCACGTTCTTCACGCCGTTTGAGCCGCAATTGCTGGTCGCCGACTTGGAGCAGGCCTGGAGTTTTTGGGCCTTGGACGGCAGCGATCAGATCCTCGGGGGGCTCGGCTATGACAGCATCCTGATCGGGCTGGGACTGATCGGCTACGCGATTGCCGCGATTGTTTTTTCTCGCCGCGACTTGCCCGCTCCTCTATAAATTAAGCGCCCCGAGGGGCGCCCCTCCCCAAATCGGCGCAGCGACAATAATCCGCCGCTCGGCAGCCGGATGGAGTGCTGCTGGCGCGCGGCGGCAAGACCTTGCGAATCCGTCAGCTTCCGCAGCTTGTGAGAACTCGCATGGCGTCGATTGCAGGGCTGCGTCATAATGCGGCCCGCACCGATGAGACCATTGAGACAAAGGAGCAGTCATGGCGCGCCAAAGGTTCTGGCAAGGGTTCATCTGTGTTTGCCTGGTGTTAACGGTTGGGACGGCGCGCGGGGCCGACGACGGCCAGGCGCTGCTCGATAAAGCGACCGACGTCAAGCTGGCGGCCGAGAGCGTGGCCGACCTGAACGAGGTCATCAAGCTTTGCCAGGAGGCGATTGCCGCAGGCCTTGACGAGGGCAACACCAAGTTTGCCAATACGCTGCTGGCCAGCACGCTTTCGCAGCGCGGCGAGCTCGTCTGCATGGAACTGTTCGAGCGGCCGGTGACGCCGGGCAAAGCCCGTAAACTGGTCGAAATGGCGCTGTCCGACCTGGAACAGACGCTGCAGATCGACCCCAACCAGCCGCAGCCGCAGTACCTGCTGGGACGATTGTATGCCCACCTGGGCGAAAAAGAAAAGAGCCTCAAGGCGCTCGACGAAGCCGTGCGGCTGACCGCCGACGATCCGCAAACCAAGGCCAAGGCGCTGCTGATTCGCGCTAACCTGCACGAGGACCTGGCCAAGCGGCAAGCCGACTATGACGAAGCGGTGAAGCTGACTCCCCGCGATCCGAACGTACTGCGGTTCCGCGGCATGTACCTGCTGTCGCAGAATAAGATCGAAGACGCGATTTCCGATCTCAACGCCGCGATCGAAGCCGATCCCAAGGATGCCGACACCTACGAAGCTCGCGGCCTGGCGCTGTCGCTGGCCCAGAAATACGACGAGGCGATGGAAAGCCTGAACAAGGCCATCGAGCTGCAGCCCGACTCGCCGGCGGCCTATACCCATCGGGGGCGAATTCGGGCCCTGCGGGGCGATGTGCCGGCGGCGCTGGTGGACGTCGACCACGCCTTGAAGCTGCAGCCCGGCTCGGTCGTGGCCCGGCAACTGCACGCTAGCTTGCTAGCAAGCATGGGCAAATTCGAGCAGGCGCTGGCCGATCTGACGGTGCTGCGCCGCGCCATGCCCGACAACACCGAGGTGCTGCTGCAAGTGGCCGCCTTGTATCAGGCCTCGAAGCAGCCCTCGAAAGCCGTCGACGCCTATGACCGCGTCGTCGAAATCGATCCCCAGAACGTGGCCGCGTTTCGCGGCCGTGCCGACGCCTACCTGGCCCAAGGCAAACAGACCGAGGCCGTGGCCGACTACGAGTCGGCCTTGAAGCTCGAACCGCGCAACAGCGGCGTGCTGAACAACCTGGCCTGGGTGCTGGCCACCTCGCCCGAGGACAAGCTCCGCGACGGCAAGCGATCGATCGACCTGGCCAAGTTGGCCTGCGAAGTCACCGAGTACAAGCAGGCCCATATTCTCAGCACGCTGGCCGCCGGCTATGCCGAAGCCGGCGACTTCGACACGGCCGTGAACTGGTCGAAGAAGGCCGTCGAGATCGGCAACGACCAGCTCAAGGGCCAACTCAACAAGGAGCTGGAAAGCTACCAGGCCAAAAAGCCCTGGCGCGAAGCCACCCCGCCCGACGAGGAAGAGCTGGAACAAGCCGCTCAGACCGACAAGGGTACGCCCGACAACGGCGACACGGCCCGCAACAAGCCGGCCGGAGACTAGCGCCGTGGATCGTCAGGCGGCTTGGGACCTGGTGTGCCGGTACACCGCGAGCGACAGCTTGCGCAAGCACATGTTGGCCGTCGAAACCGCCATGCGCGCCTACGCCGCGCGACTGGGCGGCGACGAGAACACCTGGGGCATCGTCGGCCTGCTGCACGACTTCGACTACGAGCGCTGGCCCGACCCGCCCGATCATCCGCTGCAAGGCGCCGCCATTCTGGCCGAGCATGGCTATCCGCAGCACGTGATCTACGCCATCAAGTCGCACGCCGACTATCTGACCGATTGCCCGCGGATCTCGCCGCTCGACAAGGCGCTGTATGCCTGCGACGAACTGGCCGGATTCATCACGGCCGTGGCCCGCATTCGCCCCGAAGGCATCCATGGCCTGAAGGCGTCGAGCGTCAAGAAGAAGCTCAAGCAGAAGTCGTTTGCCGCGGCCGTCAATCGCGACGACGTCACCCGCGGGGCAGCCGACCTGGGCGTGGATCTCGACGAACACATTCAATTCGTCATCGACGCCATGGCACAGGTGGCCACGGAACTGGCCCTGAACGGCGCCGGCAGCGATCCGGCCGCCGAGCAAAACTCTTGAAGACGTCCCCTCCGGGGGCTCAAACGCCCGTGGTTTGCGCGGCGTACTGTTCGGTCCAGGCCACGAGGTCTTCGCGTCCCTTGCGGTGGCAGAAATCGCCCAAGGTCTCGCCCTCGTGGCGGGCATGCTTGAAGTAGGCCAGCACCGGCACGATCGCAGGCACGACGTCGGCCGCCGGGACCATGTCCTTGTAGTTGAAGTTCAAGCGATCGCCCAGCAAGCGCCCGCCGACGAAAATCGTGTACTTGCCGGCCGCCTTGCCCACTAGGCCGATGTCGCAGTTGTAAGGTCGAGCACAGCCGTTGGGGCAGCCGGTCATTCGCAGCGTAAACCGCTCGTGCGACAGGCCCAGCTTGGCCAGTTCGACTTCCAACTGATCGACAATGCCGGGCAGCGCCCGTTCGCTTTCGGTAATCGCCAGGCCGCAGGTGGGCCAGGCCACGCAGGCCATCGACCAGCGGCGCACCTCCGAGATTTCCTCGGTCAGTTTGACGCCGTGGTCGCGCAAAATCTTCTCGAGCCGGGGCCGATCGGCCGCCGCGAGATTCGTGAACAGAATGCTCTGGTGGGCCGTCAGGAGAATGCCCGGCTTGAGCGTGCCGCAGATCTCGCGCAGCGCGGTTTTGAGCCGAAACTCGCCGTCATCGTGGATGCGGCCGTTCTCGACATTCAGGCCGTAAAACCACTTGCCGTCGCCCTGCTCGTGCCAGCCGATGTGGTCGTCGAAGCCGTGTACGTCCTGCGGATGCGGATCGGCCAGGCTCTGGCCATAGTATTCTTCGACCTTGGCCTTGAAGGCCGGCAGCCCCCAGTTATGAATCAGGTACTTCAGGCGGGCCACCTTGCGGTCGGAGCGGTTGCCAAAATCGCGCTGCACTTTGACGATAGCCGTGGCCACGTCGATCGCCTGCTCGGGCTTGATAAAGGCCATCCGCTGGGCGACCGCGGGAAAGGTCTTTTCGGCACTGGGCGTGACCCCCATGCCGCCGCCAACCAGCACGTTGTAACCGAGGATTTTGCCCCCTTCGACCACGGCTAGCAGGCCCAGGTCGTTGGCATACAGGTCGACGCAGTTGTCGCTAGCCAGGCCGATGGCTGTTTTGAATTTGCGCGGCAGGTAGGTCGGGCCATAAATCGGCTCGACTTCGTGCCCGTCGGCGCCGCCGCCCACCAGGGTCTCTTCGCCCGAGTCGGGATCAGTCAACCACAGTTCATGGTAAGCCCGGGTTCGCGGGCACAGGTGCGCCGCCACGTCGTCGGCCAGCTGCTGCAATTGGGCGCGCACTTCGTCGTGCAGCGGCGCGGGGCAGCACATGACGTTGCGTTCCACGTCGCCGCAAGCGGCCAGCGTCGACAGTTGGATTTCGTTAATGCGGTGGATCGTTTTCCACAAGTCGTGCTTCAGCACGCCGTGCAATTGCAGCCCCTGGCGCGTGGTGATTCGCAGCGTGGTGTTGCCCACTTCCTCGCACAGATCCAGCTCGGCCAGCACCTGCTCGCTGGTCAACTTGCCGCCGGGGATCTTGGTGCGGACCATGAACGAGTAGGCCTTGGGGGACTTGCCCTTGTGGCCTTCCACGCGCCCCGCTGCCCGCGCATCGCGATCGTCTTGCTGGTAGGTACCGTGGTGCTTGAGCAGCTGGATGCTGTTCTTGCCGAAAAAGTCGTTCGCGTCCTGCAGTTCCTGGCCAATCTCGCCGCGCAGATAGTTG
>CAZPED010000224.1:0-6259 GCA_964585335.1 uncultured Planctomycetaceae bacterium
GCCGCTGCCGACTGGGTGACCTCCCAGGCAGCGACTTCGGCATCGATGCCCGCGGGGAGCGTAGCCAGTTGCTGCCGGCGGCCGGCGATTTGTCGGCGCAGGTCGGCAAGCTGGCGCTGCTGGTCGTGCGTGGGCGTGACGGCTTTGGGCGATTCGTCGCCTCGGTCGGCGTCCTCGGTTTGATTGAAGAAGGCGTAGGCCTGGTAGTATTCGCGCTGCGTGATCGGGTCGAACTTGTGACTATGGCATTTGGCGCAGCCCATGGTCAGCCCCATCCAGACCTGCATCGTCGTTTCGATGCGGTCTTTCACGGCAGCGACGCGGAACTCCTCGTCGTCAGTGCCCCCTTCGTCGTTGGCCATCGTATTGCGGTGAAACGCCGTGGCCAGCACTTGCTCATCGGTTGCTCCGGGCAGCAGGTCGCCGGCCAGTTGCTCGACGGTGAATTGGTCGAACGGCAAGTTGCGATTAAAGGCCTCGATCACCCAATCGCGATAGCGCCAGATGTTCCGCAGCGGGTCTGAGCCGTAACCCTTCGAGTCGGCATAGCGCGCCAGGTCGAGCCACACGCGCGCCCAGCGCTCGCCGTAGGCCGGATCGGCCAGCGCGCGGTCGACCATCCGCTCGTAGGCATCTGGCGCCGGATCGTTCACAAAGGCTTCGACCTGGGCCGGCGTGGGGGGCAGGCCGATCAAATCGAGGTAAACCCGGCGCACCAACGTATGGCGGGGCGCCTCGGGGGCGGGCGCGAAGCCGGACTGTTCGATCCGTGCGACTACGAAAGCGTCGAGCGGGCCGCGCGCCCATGCGGCATGTTTGACCACGGGAATCTGGGGCCGGCTCGGTTTTTGCCAGGCCCAGTGCGTTGGGCCCGCAGGCCCCGTGCCGGCCGACTCGGGCCACGTGGCTCCCTGGCTGATCCATCGCTCGACCGTGGCAATCTGCTCAGGCGTTAGCGGTTCGCCCTCGCCTTCAGGGGGCATCCGCAGCTCGGCGTCGCTGCCGTTGATCACGGCCAGCAGGCGGCTGGCCTTGGCGTCGCCCGGCACGATGGATTTCTTTCCCGAGTCGCCGCCCGCCAGCGCTGCTGCCCGTGCGGTCAATCGCAAGCCGCCTTCCTGGCGCTGTGCCCCGTGACACTCCTGGCAGTGCCTGGCAAACAGCGGTTGAATGTGGCGCGCGAAGTCAACAGCCTCGGCCGGCGCGTCGCCGGCGACGGCGAGGCTCGGCGCGCAGGCCAATGCCAAAAGGGCGACAAGGCGATGGATGCGCGTCGGCATTGTCATGCGGTGGGCAGTTTCGGCTGGCGGCAAAGTAAGCGGATCCGGGCACCCGGCGGCCCCGGTGGGCGCCATTATAACCTGCCGCCAAACCGGCCTGCTATCGCGACAGCGGCTTGAGCTTGATGTTCTTGTACCAGCATTCGCCGCCGTGGTCTTGCAGGCCGATGTAGCCCCGCCGCGGATGATCGCGGTAGGCAATGTCAAACTTGTGGTCGGTGCCATCGGGGCGCCGGTTCTGGCTGGTCCAGGCGTCGAGGTCCATGCGTGTCACGGTCTCGCCGTTCACGTTGACCTCGATCAGATTCTTGTCGCAGGTCACCTGCAAGTGATTCCACTGGCCGACAGGACGCATGGTATTACGCGCCGGCTTGACCAGATCATAGATGGCGCCCGTGTCGTGATAGCCGGCGGAGGTTGTATCGTCGATGGCCACTTCGATGCCGTTGAAACCAACGTCCTTACCCGGCCGTGGCTCGAGCGGCCAGGTGCGCAGAAACACTCCGCTGTTGCAGGCCTGCGAGATCTTGAAATCGAGCTGCAGGACAAAGTCGCTCCAGGGCTGGTTATAGATCAGCATATAGCCGCCGCACTTGTGCGGGTTGATGGCATGGTCCTCCACCGGCCGCTTCGAGGGCTCTTGCTTGTTGGTCGTCCAGCCGTCGAGGTTCGTGCCATTGAACAGCAGCACCCAGCCGTCATCGCGTTCGGCCGGCGACAGTTGGTTGTCGGCCGCCAGGGCCGTGACCGCGGCAAGCAGCAGACTGGCAATTGCAATAACGCGGATTGGCATGGTGGTGGATCCTCGCGGGCTTGTTGATCGGAAGGTGGGATCGTGGCGGGCGCGTTTAATTTAGCCGAGCTGCGCGGGCGAGAGAAGCAGCAGGAGGGCCGGCGGCCAGCTTGGCGCTCGCGGATTATTGAAAGGCTGAATTTACAAGACTTTAAGCTGATTCATGTTGCCTGCCCCGCCGCCGCGTCTACAATGCTCAGCGTGGCGGCCCCCAGGGCCAGGCACCTTGGCCGGAAAGCGATCCCACGGCGGAAGCTTCGAACCAACGCCGCGGCCGCTACGTATAACCCTGCAACCCAATTCGGGCCCGGGTACCGATTCGGTTCATATTTCCTAGGAGGACTCTGCACGATGAAAGCGAGAATCACTTTGGCGCTGGCCCTGCTCTTGGCTTTGGTCAGCCATGCGACTGCCGCGGAAATCAAGAGCGGCTTGCAGCCGGGCGATCTGGTGGGCGCGTTCGACGTCGAGAAGTGTGGTGGCGCGGTCAACGACGGCAAGGAAGTCGGCACCAATTTCTGCTATCGCTGCATGCTGGGCAACAAGCCCGTCGTGATGGTCTTCGCCCGCAAGGCCGACGATTCTTTGGCCTCGCTGAGCAAGCAGCTCGATAAGCACCTGGCCAAGAACGCCGACCAGAAGCTCTCGTCGTTCGTCAACCTGATCGGCAAGGATCCGGCCGCTTTGAAGGCCGCGGCGAAGGAATTTGCCGCCAAAAACCAGTTGGAGAACGTGGCCCTAGTGGTCCCGCAGGACAACGAGAACGGCCCGCAGGAATTCAACATCAATCCCGAAGCGGAAGTCACCGTGACGATCTACCGCGGTGGCAAGGTGGCCGCGAGCCACGCCGTGGGCCCCGGCGGTTTGACGGATAAGGAAATTCAGAGCATCATCGCCGACACGGCGAAGATCTTGAAGTAAAGCTCGGCTTCGCCAGGCTGCGGGTTTCGACACCGGCAGCCTGGGCGGCGCTGACCAGACCTTCTGGGGCGCGGTCGACTCGGCAGCCAGCCGGCCGACCGCGCCCCGGTTTTTTGAGGATTGCTGCTTGTTACGGCTGGCCGACGCGCCGGCCGTTTCGTCTTTACGCCGAGTGGCAGCTGGACTATTTTTGCTGCATCTCGCTTGGCTCGCCCCCGCTGCCCGTTTCGCTGAGTTTCGCAAGTTATGGCCGTATTGCTGCAAGTGCTTAATGCCCACAAGAGTTACGGGCACCAGGTGCTGCTCGACGGCGCCGAAGTCACGCTGACGGATGCTCATAAGGTGGGGTTCATCGGCCGCAATGGCGCCGGCAAATCGACCCTGCTGCGGGTGCTATTGGGCGACGAAGAGCTTGACCAGGGCGAAGTCGTTAAGCATCCCAAGTTGCGCCTGGGCTACCTCCGCCAGCACGACCCATTTCTGCCGGGCGAGACGGTGCTGGAGTTTTTGATGCGCGACAGCGGCCAGCCCGACTGGCGCTGCGGTGAAGTGGCCGGCCGCTTTGAACTCAAGGGGCCTTATCTCGAAGGGCCCATTCAAAAGCTCTCTGGGGGGTGGCAAACCCGTGTCAAGTTGGCCGCGCTGTTGTTGCACGAACCGAACTTGCTGCTTCTGGACGAGCCGACCAACTTTCTCGACCTCCGCACGCAGATCCTGCTCGAACACTTTCTCCGCGATTTTCGCGAAGCGTGCCTGATTGTTTCGCACGATCGGGCTTTTTTGGGCGCCACCTGCACGCAAACGCTCGATCTGACCCGCGGCAAGTTGACGCTTTACCCTGGCAAGGTCGACGCGTTTCTCGAATACCAGCGCGAGCGTCGCGAGCACGACGAACGTGTCAACGCCGCGATTCAGAGCAAGCGGAAGCAGCTGGAAACGTTCATCGACAAGAATCGTGCCCGCGCCAGCACGGCTTCGCGAGCCCGCAGCAAAGGCAAGCAGCTCGAGCGGCTGCAAATGATCGAGGTCGAGGGCGAAGAGGCCACCGTGCGCATTCGAGCGCCCGAGGTCGAACCGCGCCAGGGTCCGGCCGTGCGCTGCGTCGATCTGGCGATCGGATACCCCGAACATCGCGTGGCCGAGCAGATTCGCGTCGAGATCGACCATCAGTCGCGGGTGGCGATCGTCGGCGACAACGGACAAGGCAAGACGACTTTCTTGCGCACGCTCGTCTCGTCGCTGGCGCCCCTGGCCGGACAGGTGCGCTGGGGCTATGGCTGCGACATTGGCGTCTATGCCCAGCACGTTTACACGAGTCTGCCACAGAACCAGACCGTGCTGGAGTACCTCGAATACTTGGCGGCGCCGGGCACGAAGACGCAAGCCATTCTCGACCTGGCGGCCAGCTTCTTGTTCCGCGGCGACCACGTGAACAAGTCGATTTCCGTGCTCAGCGGCGGCGAGCGCGCCCGGCTGTGCCTGGCCGGGCTGCTGCTGAGCAAATACAACGTGCTGGTGCTTGATGAACCGGGCAACCATTTGGACGTGGAAACAGTCGAGGCGCTGGCCGAAGCACTCATCGATTATCGCGGCACGGTCATCTTCACCTCGCACGATCGGCATTTCATGGCTCGCGTGGCCACGGCGATTGTCGAAGTGCGCGAGGGCCGGGTGGTTAACTACCGCGGCGACTATGAAGCCTACCTCTATTACGTCAACAAGGAGATTGAAGAGGGCGAACGAGAGCTCAACGCGACGGCCGGCAAGAATAAGCCGCCTATCCAGCGTGTCGATCGCAAGCAGCAAGTTGCCCAGCAGCGCGAACTGCGGAAGGAATTGACGAACATCGAGCGCAACATTGCCCGGCTCGACGAGCGGAAGCGGCAGCTCAATGCCAAGCTGCTCGAAACCACGGATGCCGCCGAAGCGATGCGGCTGCACGAAGAAATCACGGGCATCGCCGCCCAGCTAACTCCCATCGAAGAGCGCTGGTGCGAGCTGCAAGAGTTGCTGGCCGACGACGAGGATTAGCTCGCCGAGGCGGCGACGCCAGAGTTCGTGGCACGTTTGGCTTGCCACATTTGCCGGTAAGCATCTTCGAGTTGGCGAACAAACCGGGCATGATCGAGCAGCGGCGAAGCGGCCATTCGCGGCCGCAACTGGTCGCGCAGCGCGGCGAGCGCCTCGAGTTGCGTAGCCTTGCCGACGGCGATCGCTTCATATTCTTCGGTAGACGATGCAATCCAGTCGGCGAGCCCCAGCGAGATCAGTCCGCTGCCGCCAAACCGCGAGACATAGGACTGCCCCGATAGCGTTACTACCGGCACGCCCTGCCACAGGCAGTCGCAGGTCGTGGTGTGTCCGTTGAACGGAAACGGGTCGAGCGCGATATCGACCGCCGATATTGCTCTCAGATACTCGTCGCGCGGCAAACGGCTGACGAGGGCCAATCGCGCGGGATCGATGCCGCGAGACGCGAAGTGCTGCCGTAAGCGGGCCGCCAGTGCTGGGGCCGGCGGCACGATGACCGCCAGTCGAGAGCCTGGCACCCGCGAGAGGATGTTCGCCCAGACGTCCCACACGCCGGGGTGAATCTTCTGCACGTTGTTGAACGAACCAAATGTGACATAGCCGTTTTGCATTGCTGGCAGCGGCTGCACCTGCGGCGCCGTGGCCGTAGGCAAATAGCAGAAGAACGTATCGTTCAGGCGAAACAGCTGCTCGGTGTGCCAGGCTTCGGTCATTCCAGGGGGATCAGCGTAAGTGTCGGTCAGCCGATAATCCATTGCCCGCATGCCGGTCGTGTTCTGGTAGCCAATGTAGGTGACTTGCACGGGCGCTGGCCGCCGCGCGAACGCCAGCAGGCGGCTGCCGCCGATATGTCCGGTCAGATCGACCAGGACGTCAATGCCATCGCCGCGCACTGCCTGGGCAAGTTGCGCGTCGGTCAATCCGGCCGTATCGCGCCAGTGGTCACAGTAGCCCTTCAAGCGCAGGGTTGTCGCGGTGGCCACGCGCACGTCGCTATAAGCGAAGATTTCGCAGCGCTGGTGATCGTGATAACTGAGAATGGGCTCGACGAAATAGTTCACCGCATGCTCGGTGAAGTAAGGCGAGACGTAGCCGATTCGCAGCCGGCGCTGCGGCGCGTCGATCATTGCGTGCGGCAATGCTTGTCGCGTCAGCGGGTCGGCGTGCGCCGCGCCCACGGCCGTCTGGCCTTCGCCGCGCCGTTGCGGGGGACCATGCCCGGCGACCCGACGAT
>CAZPED010000225.1:0-6259 GCA_964585335.1 uncultured Planctomycetaceae bacterium
CTGCCGCGGGTTGAGCCGCCGGCCTGGTATTCAACAAGTCTTCGACCGCCGTCATGCCCTTGCGAATGGCGGCCCGGGTGGCGCGATGTTCTTGGCTGCGATCCTTTTTAGTTTTGCGCGCGGCTGGCTGCGCCGGTTTGCCAGCCGAATCGAGTTGCACGAGGCGGGCTTCGAAGGCGGTGAGCGCCTCTTGGAAAATCTCCAATTTGAGAGCCGTGTTGGCGCTGGCCTCGCCGTGGCCCACCTTACGGCTGCGATCTCGCGATTGCTTGCGACTCAGGCCTTGCCACTTGGTCAGTTCCTTGCGGGTTCGTCCGGCAAGCTGCTTGAGCTTTGCGGCATCGAGTTTCTCGAGCTCAGGCTTACGACTGGCCCGCACGAGGGCAATCTCCGCACTGTTGCAAACCGCTTTGACCTTCGAGGCTGGGATCGACATGTGAGTTGTTCCAGAGTGATGGGAGAATCGCTTGAGCAGTTGAAGGATATCACATGACGGCTCGGGGTGCAGTGGGCGCGAGGCGGGATGGGTTCTCTGAGCAGGGCGGCGAGGGGTATTGGCGCTCGAAAACCGTGGCTCGTCCTCGGCCCCCACGCGCAGGCCAGCATGGCTTGGCGAGGTGGGGCCCTGCCGCCGAATCGCCCAGGCGCCGGCACGATTTGCCTAATCGTGCCGGTTATCACTGTCGCGCTGGACCCGGCGGGGATTCTCGCATGCGACCGCCGCCAGAACGCCGACGAATCACGGAGGCAGTGCCCCCAAATAGCCCTCGGTTCCATGTTCCGAAAGACTAGAATCCATCAGTCGAGCGTGATGCGAATGCCGCCCCCGCGCGACCGGGGCCCGAGCGGTTGGTCGAGATTGCTAGTGCTCTTGCTCGGTGCCTGGATCGCGCTTGGCACGCCGGGGCGAGCCCAGGAGTGGCAGCCGGACCAGTCCCCAGCTCTGCTCGACTCCCCGACGCTCACCGGTGACTGGCATGGCCTGCGGACGAACTGGGCCGAGCGGGGGCTGTCGTTTTACGGCGATAACACGAGCTTCTATTTCGGCAATACGGCCGGGGGTTTCAAACGCGATTTCGACTTCGGCGGCCATGGCGACTACATCGCGCTGGTCGATGCAGAAAAAATGGGCCTTGCCGAGGGGCTGTCGCTCAAGCTCCGCGCCGAGCATCGCTTTGGCGAAACGTTGGTGTCCGACGCCGGCTGCTTTTTCTCGCCCACGATTGCCGCCGACTTGCCGGTGTACAACAGCGAGCGGTTGTATCTGACCAATGTCTTGCTCACGCAAAAGCTAACCGACACGCTCGCCGTGTTCGCGGGCAAGTTCGACACGCTCGACGGCGATTTGAACGCGTTTGCTCACGGTCGCGGCAAGACGCAGTTCTCCAATATCGCCTTCGTGTTCAATCCGATCGTCTCGGCCACGGTTCCCTACTCGACCCTCGGCGCCGGCATCGTGCTGACGGAAGATGACGCCCCCGTGGCGATGTTCACCGTGCTCAATTCGACCGACACCTCGGGCACGAGCGGTTTCAATCAGTTGTTCAACGACGGGGTCTTGCTGTCGGCCAGCCTGCGATTGCCAACGCAATGGGGCGGCTTGCCAGGGCACCATCTCTTTGGCGGCACGTGGAACAACCGCACCTATACAAACCTCAGGGAGTCGTACGTCGAGTATCCCAGCGTCACGATTCCCACCACGCGCGGATCGTGGTGCTTGTACTGGAACGCCGACCAGTACTGGGCCGTCTTTCCCGGAGAGTCGTTGCGCGGCTGGGGGAGTTTTGCCCGGGCGGGCATTGCCGACGAAGTGACCAGCCCGCTGTCGTGGTTTCTCAGCTTCGGCATCGGCGGCGACAGCCCGATCGCTTCGCGCCCGGCCGACACATTCGGCATCGGCTGGTACTATGCCGCCACGAGCAGCCTGATCGGGCCGCTGATTACCGCCCAGTTTGGCCCGATTGGCAACGGCCAAGGCGTCGAGTGCTTTTACAATTACCAGCTCACGCCGGCCATTCGCCTGACGCCCGACTTGCAGGTGCTGGTTCCCTCGTTGACCGACAACGGCACGGCTTTGATCGTGGGCCTGCGAGCGCAGCTGATCTTCTGAATCAACCGGCCTGCGGCGTCCTATGGTCGAGCCCAGCGCCGCAGACGCATCAGCAGTCGCTCGAATTCACTCAGGCCGGCATACCAATCGACGACTTCGCGCATCAGTGCCGGATCGCTGGTGATCAGGTTGTCACACCCCAGATCCAACATGCGCAGTGCCGTCGCTCGGTCGTTAACCGTCCAGGCATGGACCTCGATGCCCCGCTCGTGGGCCCGGCGCACGAGGTCGCCACGCACGAGCCGTTGGTTGAGGCTGAGGAAATCGACCGGCAGACGTGTTACGTCTCCCTTGATGGCCGACAGGATTACGCCGACCGGCAAGCTGCTGTCGGCACGGCGCACCGCGGCCAAAGGCTCCAGCTCAAAACACGAAATGGCCGCCCGCTTGAGCAGTCGGCTGCGGGTGAGCACTTCCACGACCGCGGGGGCCAGCTGAGGATCTCTGGTCGTTTCCTTCAGTTCAACGTTCAGCCGCAACGTGTCGCCACAGGCGGCCAGGAACTCGCTGAGCGTCGGAATCTGCTCTTCCGTGGGCTGACCATCAGCGCGCAGTCGTAGCGCCTGTAGCTCGCTCAAGGTCAGATCGTGGACCGAGCGTGGGTCGCCCGTCACGCGTTTGAGGTCGCGATCGTGGAGCAAGACCACCTGGCCGTCGGCCGTGCGTTGGACGTCGATTTCCACGTCGTCGGCCCCGACGGCTAGCGCCAATCGCAGCGCCGCCAGGCTGTTCTCAGGAGCCGACTTCGGCCCGGCCCTGTGCGCGGTGACGCGCACCGATCGCTGCTCCAAGAGCTCGTCAGGTGATGCCAGCTGGAAGGCCAGCCCCACTGCCGGCCCCACGATCAGCAGCGCCAAGATGATTGCTTTGCCCGGCCAAAGGCGGTGTTGCTGGGCGGGGACGAGAATATCGGTGGCCGGTCGGCGGGGCGACTCCCCTGCGACATCGCTTCGCGAGCATTCGTACTCGCGCACCACGATTGCCGCAGTGCCAATGGCGAACAGGGCGCCAAGCAATTGAATCACCGCGGCATCAACAATCAGTGCCACGACGGTGATCCAGAGCAAATAAGTGAGCGTTGCGTCGCTGGGGGAAAATAGCCAGTCGTGGCCCATGTCCAGGGCTCGCCAGGCCAGCGCCAGGCAGGCCAGCCGCAGCGCTTGCCAAATGCCCAACGCGCAAGCGAGACGCCAGACCCGGCCCCGCATGCGACGCGAACTGGCGCGAAATGCTTCCGTCCAACTCGCCTGATTGAGCACGCACTCGGGCACGGTTAACGACCAGTGCGTGAAGGCCACGGTCAGCACGGCCGCCAGTCCCGCCAACAGCAGGCCGCCCGTGGTTGCGGCGATCCAGAACCGTGGCGGCCGTTCAGTCAGATAGTAGTTGATGTCGGCGCCAGACAGCAGCAGCCAGTACGTTAAAGCCGCGAGCGCGACAAAGGGCAAGGCAATCGCGGCGGCCGCGGCCAGGTGCAGCACAGCCAGACCGGCTAGCCGCCCAAGGGCGCCCAACAGCTTCCAGACCAACTGCATGGCTGGCATGGCTGCCTGACATAACTCGTCATCGATCAGTACGATCAGTGCGGAATACTCCAATAGCACCAAGACCAAGGTCAGCGTGGATCCGACGGCCAACAGCGTCAGGCCGCGGGGCGACACCCAAAACCAGGCCAGCTCCCAATTCCCCAGCGGAATATCATCGGCCAGGCCGATCAGCCGGTAGGAAGCCTGGAAAAGCAAGGGCCCCAGAACCGCGGTGGTCAGCACCGACAGCAAGAGCTCCAGCGTGAGTAGGGGCTGCCAGGCCCGCACCAAGGCACGAAGTAGAGTTGGGAAGGACGGTCCCGCGGCGGTTTTTCTCCGCGAGCTATTCGAGGTTTGCCCCAATTTGACACCTGGCAGCCAAGGAACGTGCGCGAATGCCCAGTGTTCGTATGGTACAATCAGTTCACGTCGATGCACGATGCCATTTCCAGGGAACTTATCATGCGTTTGCGGCATGTTGTTGCCATTCTGCTAGCTCTGTGCGCCGCGGCCGTGACATCCAAGCCGGCGCTGGCCGAGAGCAAACCTCGCCCGGCCGATGAGGAAGCCATTCGCGCCGCGGCCAAGGCCTACCTGGCGGCGCTCGCGCGGGGCGACGGCAAGGCCGTGGCCGATGCCTGGACGAGCGACGGCGAGTTGATCGACGCAGCCGGCAAGACTCACTCGGTTAAAGAAATCGTCGGGGAGCTGGCTGACTCCGGCTCGGACGGCAAACCGCCCTCCGCGCGATTCGTGGAAAACCGCATTCGCTTTCTGACCGACGACGTCGCGATCGAAGATGGCGTGTCGGAAATTGCACCGAGCGAGGGTGACTCGGCGCCCGTGCGGGGGCATTACCATGCCACCTGGGTGCGCCGCGATGGCCGGTGGCGATTGGCGGCGCTGCACGAGGCGGCCGCGCAAGCGCCGCCAGCGACTGGCATTGCCCAGTTGGAGCCGTTGGTCGGCCAGTGGATCGCGGAAAGCGGTCCCACGAAGGTCGAAATCGATGCTCGCTGGAACTCTACCGGCGCGGTCCTGCTGCGCGACACCAAGGTGACACAGGATGGGAAACTGGTTTTCAGTGCTTCGCAACGGATTGCGGTCGACCCCGAGTCGGGCAAGCTGCATAGCTGGAGTTTTGATGACGACGGCGGACATAGCGAGGCCGTTTGGACACAGGACGGCGATCGCTGGAGCGAACATGCCTCCGGCGTGCTGGCCGACGGCCGCGATTTTTCGGCGGTTAACGTCATCCAGTTTTCCGGCGACGACATGTTTCAAGTCACGTCGACGTCCGGTCGGTTGCACGCCCAGGCGGTGCCCGACCGACAACTGCAGTTCAAGCGCCGCGCCGCTGCGAAGCCCTAAATCGTCCGAGCCGCGTTAACATTTTCAAAGACCTGCCGCTGGAGATGCCCTATGAGGCTTGGAACGTTTGTCATGGCAGTCGGATCTTGCCTGCTCTTGGTCCCGCTAAGCAGTCCGCTCGCGGCCCAAACGCCAGCGGCAAAACCGCCCCAGGCAGCCACTGCCTCCGACGCCGACGAAAAGGCCAAGATCCTCGATAGCGAGTGCTGGCGGAGGGCAATGTTCGAGCTCGATCAGTGGTATCGCACGCAAACCGTGTTCACTCGCGAGGAGGTCGCGCAGCAAAGGGCTGACTTTGCCGCCCAGGTCGACCGCATGTCGGCCCGGGAGCTCAAGGAAGTGGTGGCCGACATGGACGCCAAGTTTCGAATTCTCGACACGCCTCAAGTGCGGGAAGTGCGCGCTTGGTTTGGTCACTACCTGTCCATTCTGGCCGACCGGCGACGCGACGAGTTGCTCCGCGAGATTCCGAACTTTGCCACCATGACGCCCGGGGAGCTCAATCGGGAGATCGCGCGGTTCCAGCGGAAGAAGGGCTCGCAAAGAGCCTTCGATCGCGGACGCGAGGCACAGGTCAATGCTCGACTGCAAGCTCAGTCGGCCGCCCCGCCGCCGCCCCGACGGACGGCCGCCACGATTGGCTATCAATCTCCCTACAGCCCGGCCCAGCGTGAACGGCCCTTCGAAAACGTCCAGGTGGGAACGCGACGGAGCATGACCATCGGCCCCGATGGCGGAGTTTGGCTGAATATGGGTTTCTAAAGGCAGCAGCCTTTCTGGCGCGATGGCCTTCAAAAAAAACGAGCCGCTCGAAAGGACCAGCACTTGATACGTAAGTATCAAATCCGGTCTTTCTCACGGCTCTGCTGGTCTGAGGATGCAAGTGGCAGGCCAATGCTATTTCGATTTCGGCCTTCACTTCAATTTCATCTAAGTCGTCGCTCCTGTTGAGCTTGGGCAGGAAGCACCGCGTTTAGCGTCAGCCCGCCCGCATCACGAGTGGAACGCTCTGTTTCACGTCGACCTGCCAGCGTGGTTGCCGGTTGACCAAACGCTGAAGTGTGACCGCGGACGAGTAGTCCAAACGTCCGGGCAGCGGTGCGCTGCCGCCGCTGCGACCCGGCCACGAGCGCCTCTGCCGACGCTGACGAAATTCATATGCCGCGGCACTCTCCTTGCTGGACTGAATAGGTGACCACGGTTACGCGAACTTGTGAGGTGCCCTATGATGCTCGTCGACATTGGAATGGCG
>CAZPED010000226.1:0-6257 GCA_964585335.1 uncultured Planctomycetaceae bacterium
GAACGACCAGGGCGCCGCCGCGCTGGACACCAGCCCTCTGGAAAGCCTGGCATCGGGAGAGTTTCACGAATGGCAGTTGGGCGTGCAGTTCACAATGCCGATCGGCCTGCGCAAGGAATTGGTCACGGTGCGCACCTACCAACTGAACCTGTCTCGCGAGCGGGCCAGGCTGCAAGACGAAGAGCTGAACGTCTCGCATCAGCTCGCCGACGCTGTGCGGCAACTGGAGCTGAGCTACCAGTTGACGCAGACCAACTTCAACCGCACGTTGGCAGCCGATCGGCAGCTAGCGGCCATGCATGCCGCATTCGAGGCCGATACGGTCACGCTCGATCAACTGCTCGAGGCGCAGCGGCGACGCGCGGAGGCTCACACCAACTACTTCCGCACCCTCTGCGACTATCAACGGGCCATCATCGGCGTGAACTATCGCAAGGGCACGCTGCTCTAGCGCCGACCGCGGGAGAGCACCTTGCGCATTAACACACCGGTTCCGAATCGTGTCTGCTGAGTTCCGCAAGTCTCGAAGCCACAGGCCTTGTAGAATCCCTCGGCGTGCGGATTGCCCGTCACGTGAATGGCAGCGGCACCTTGGCGCCGCGCGGCTTGCTCGCAGTGTTCCACCAGCTTTCGACCTAAGCCGGTGCGCCATTCGTCTGGCTCGACAAACAGACCGTCGAGTTCGATATCGCCGTCTGGGCGGTTAAGCAGAGCGGCAAAGCCGCGGATCAGGCCATCCCTCTCCACGACAAGCACCTGGCCTGCGGCGATTTGCTCCAAGGGGAGCTGGATTGCGTCGGGGTTGGCCAGAATCGCCGCGCGGTCTCCGGCGTTGCGGATCGAAGCGCGAAACTGCAACGCTTCGAGCTCCCCCTGTTCGGAAGCGACTGCTGGACGAATCACAAGGTCAGTCATGTTGCGTTTGCCGTCCGACGGAAAGTGCACTGCTGTCGCGTCACTCTTTGGGGGCCGCCAACAGCGACTTCAGGGCCGGCATGTCAGCCGGTTTCACCAGGTGATGGTCGAATCCGGCCGCGCGCGTGCGATCTCGATCTTCCGTCTGGCCCCAACCTGTCAGGGCGATCAGAACGATCTCGTCGTAAGCGCGGTTCGCGCGGATTCGGCGGGCAACCTCAAAGCCGTCCATACCGGGCATGCCGATATCGAGTAGCACCACGTTCGGACGAAACGCTGCAACCGCTTGCAAAGCTCCTGTCCCGTCGTTGGCCACTTGAACGTCCGTTCCCAAGAGCTTCAACAGCATTCCCAAGCTCACGGCGGCGTCTCGGTTGTCGTCAACCACGAGAACGCGTCGCCGAGGCAAGCTCGAATCCTGGTGGTCGTTGGCTGGTGCCACTGGCTGACGCGACTTGCGCGTGCTGATTGGCAGCCGGACCACGAACTCGCATCCTTTGCCCAGCCCTGCGCTGGTGGCCGCGATGCTACCGCCGTGCAGTTCGACAAGGTTCTTCACCAGGGTCAGTCCGATGCCCAACCCTCCCTGGGCTCGGTTCGTCGAGCGATCCGCCTGCATGAAGATCTCGAAGACCGCCGGCAGCATCTCGGGCGAGAGGCCGATGCCGTTGTCGCGCACGGAAACAACGGCGTCGCCCTCCTGGCACCTGGCCGTGAGCCAGATTTGTCCCCGGGGTTCCGTATATTTGGCGGCGTTGTTGAGCAAATTGGCAAACACCTGGCCCAGCCGCACCGCGTCTCCGAAAAGGTGAATGGGCTCGCGGGGCAAAGAAATCGCCAATTGGTGCTGATGGCCCTCGATCACAGGCCTGCTCGTTTCCACCGCGCTGCGAATCACCGTGGCCAGTTCCGTGTCTTCCTTGCGAAGTTCGATGATTCCGCGAGTGATCCGCGAAACCTCCATCAAGTCGTCAACCAGTCGAATCATATGGTTGACCTGGCGCTCCATCATTTCGCACACGCGCTCGGAGGCCGAATCGCCGCCAGCCGCCATGCGCAGAATCTGCACCGAGTTGCGGATCGGCGCGAGCGGATTTCGCAGCTCATGGGCCAGAGTGGCCAGGAACTCATCCTTGCGGCGGTCGGCTTGCTTGAGGCATTCCGCCGCCGTCTCGCGCTCGTGCAGGAAGTCGCGCACCTGGTACTGACGCTCGCGCGCCCGCAGCGCAGTTTGCACGGTGCTTACCAGGGCAGTGACTCGGGTGGGACGCTCGATCAGTGTCACGTTTCCGAGAGTATCGATTGCCAAGGCCACCGCGGGGGAATCCGCGCCCTGGGCGGTAATGAGCATCACGGGCAGATCGGACCAGGGGGGCTGCGCCGCGATGAACGCGGAGATTAGTTCGCGCTCTTCAGCGACGAAGGCTTCTTCGGCGAGCAGTATCGCGCCCGCGCCGCAGCTCAGTTCGCGAACCAGCTCCTCGATGCCGTGGCAGGACGCGCAGGCAATGTTGTTTTCCTGCAGAATCGAGCAGGTCAAGAGGGCATCGCGCCTGGTGGGAGCGAGAACCAGAATTCGCCGTTCCTGCTCGGTCGTCATGAG
Source organism: uncultured Planctomycetaceae bacterium (assembly GCA_964585335.1). Classification (GTDB taxonomy): domain Bacteria; phylum Planctomycetota; class Planctomycetia; order Pirellulales; family PALSA-1355; genus CAZPED01. The sequence continues at coordinate 2,519 of CAZPED010000226.1, forward strand.
ACATCATTGCCCGTGGTTCTGCTGGTCCGCATGGGGCTCAAACACGGGGACCCCGGAAAGGATGCCGCGAAACTCGCGCAGCGGCTCGCCCACCTCGAGCCGCCCCTGGGCCATGGAAAACTCGCGAATGGTGCGCTCGTGCCGGCCGCCTCTTTTCTTCACCACCGAGATTGCCTGGCGGATTTCCCCTCTGGCTTCGAAGTACCGCAACAAGATCACGGCGTCGGCCAGGTAGCTGGCATCGATGGGCGAGCTCATTGCGCTGCCGACAAGGCCTTGGTGAGCACCAATGAGCAATGTGGCCACGCCGTGATGCCCCAGATACATGAGCAGCTCGTGGAGCTGGATCGTCAGGAAGCGCTCTCCGGGCATCGCGTTGAGATAGCCGTTCAGGCTGTCGATCACGATGACCGAGGCATCTTGCTTCTCGACGGCATTACGAATGTGCGACAAGAATTCGCCCGGCGACAGCTCGGCAGGATCAATGGGCTGGAGCAAGATCCTGTTGGCCTCGACCTGCTCGAGCAAGTCGATTCCTAGACCGTTGGCACGGGTCAGCAGCGTGCCGATACTCTCGTCGAAAACAAACAGGGCCGCATGCTCGCCCCGTTTTGCAGCCTCGACCGCGAACTGCGCGGCAATCGTCGATTTGCCGGTGCCGGCCGCTCCGACGATGAGCGTGCTGGTCCCCCGTTCGAGCCCGCCGCCCAGCAAGGCATCGAGGGCCGGAAGTCCGCATTGCAACTTCTGGTGCTGGGTGATGCCGCGGTGTTCGGCCGCCACCAGCCGCGGGAAGACTTGAATTCCTCCTCGGCGGATCAGGTAGTCGTGGTATCCGCCGCGATAATCATGCCCGCGGTATTTGACCACTCTTAACCGACGGCGGTCTGCGCCGTACTCGGGGTTCATTTGTTCCAGCGAGAGAACGCCGTGCGAAATGCTCTGCACTTGCAGATCGCGGTCGGTTGCCGTCAAGTCGTCGAGCAAGAGCACCGTACAAGCCTGGCTGGCAAAAAACTGCTTCAAAGCCAGAATCTGACGCCGATACCGCAGGGGAGCGCCCGACAGCAGACGCAACTCCGACAGGGAATCAAACACGACACGGCGCGGCTTGATTCTTTCCACATCATCTAGAATCGACCTGGTCGTGTCGCTCAGCTCGACTTCCGAGGGGTGGAACATCGTGTAATGTTCATCGGAATTCAGCGTCCTTTCCGAGGCGATGACTTCACGAATCGAAACGCCCTTCAGCGACCAATCGTGCGAAGCCGCTACGGCCTGGATCTCTTCCTCACTCTCGGACAGCGTGACATACAGGACCGGCTCCCCCAGGCGGGCTCCTTCCATCAGGAACTGCATGGCCAAAGTCGTCTTGCCGGAGCCGGGAACTCCCTCGATCAGATACAGACGGCCAGGCGTGTAACCACCTGCCAGAACGTCGTCCAGCCCTGGCACGCCGCTGCTTGCCAATGCTTTCGATTGAACGCTGTCGTGCTGCTGCATGATCTGGCTCGAATGCCACGAAACCTTGTTCGCAGTCATCGTACCACAGTTAGCTAAATTTGGCCCCTCGCTCGTTGGGCTCGATGGGTTGGTTGAATCTTTGCGCGTATCGCAACCGTGGATTTTTTTGGGGGATCTAACACTACCCCTACCTGCCGCATGGGTGGCATGCGGATCTCCATGGCGCCGAGAATCATTTACCCCTAGGCCGCCACAGCAGACAACGCCATTAGGCGTGCTCGACGCTCAGCCATCGCCCCACAATTCGTTCGCCCACTAGCAGCACCAGCACCGACAAGCCCAGCGCGGGCAACAGAACGCTGGTGGCGACGATCGTGACGACCAGCCAGCGGGGGCGGCGAGCGTCGACGCGGCGGGGCAAGCCCAGCTGCCCGCGCGGCCGACGCTGCCACCACATCCAGATACCCGTCACGGGCATTGCCATCAGCATGAGGCAGGCCGCCAGCCAGAGGCACTTGCTGGGCAGGCCCCAAATCGTGCCGACGTGCAGCGGATAGTTCCAGATCCCCAGCCAATACATCGTCTTAGTTTGGCTGCTGTGCCGATCTTCGAGAACCTCGCCCGAGGCGCGGTCGATAAACAAAATCTCGTTCACCTGCGGGCCGCGCTCGTTATTGGCCGTAACCAGGTACACCGCGTTGGGAGCGCGAGGGAACCAGACCGTCAGGTTGTTGTCGGGCATTCGGCGCCGGGCAGTCTCGACAATCTGGTCGATCGGCACGTCGGGCAATTCGGCCGCCGACTTGGAAAGCATAGGCTTGCTGAATATGTCATAGGCGTCGGTCTTGAGCGCCACGTACTGAAAGCCGCTGCCCCACAGGTAGGTATAGATCAGGCCGGTCAGCGCGATGACCAGCGCCACGGCGCCCAGGTACATACCGGTCAGGGCGTGCAAATCGCGCAGCACGACGTACGACTTGCGCCGCAAGCGCGGCAGCCACACGCCCCACAGCTGGCCGGCTTTGCGCGGCCACCAGAGATAGACGCCCGTTACGACGAGGACGATCGTCCAGCAAGTGGTCAGCTCGACGACGACTCGCCCCGTGGTGCCCAGAAACAGTTGCCGGTGCAGCTTGAGCACGACGTCGAAGAATCCCCCCTGCTCGATCGAGCCCAGGTAGTGGCCGCGATAGGGATCGACGTAACCGAATTGAGACTTGTCGCCGGCCATGGCCAGGCTGGTGGCTCGCCGCGGGTCGGTGAAGATCTGTATCAGGCCAATGCGATAGTTGGGGGGCACGGCGGCGCGGGCCGCCGCCAGTTGACGCTCGTACGAAACTCGCTCGGCGCCCGGCTCGACGTAGACCACACCCGGGTGCAGCACCCCTTCCAGCTCGTCCTTGAAGATGTAGAGCGCGCCGGTGGCGGCCAGCACCACCAGCACTGGCGCGACGATCATGCCCGCGTAGAAGTGCCACCGCCAGACGATGCGGTACAGCCGACCGCCAGTGCCGGCCGACAAGGCGTCGACCGGGGGCAAATTACCTGAGCCGGGACTGCCCGCGGCGGGGTTGCTCGTCGCAGAACGTAACGCGCTGCTCATGACGCCGACTCGCCGAGTGCAGGTTTACTTCAGTCATTTGGCTGCTGGAAGCACTTGCTGGATCGGCGGACCCGAGTCGGGCACGGCCGAGTGGTAGTCTTCGCCCAACAGGGCTGCGAGGGTCGCGGCGATCTGGCTTTGCGTCACGCGGTCGCAACTGGTGCGCTCGCCCAGTGGCGGCGTATCGGGCCCGAGAAAGGCCATCCACATGTCCTCGGCCCCTTGAATGTTCTTGCCGTGGTTTTTCCAGTCGGTCAGGCCCGAGCCGCGGCCGTGATCGGTCGAGATGATGAACGTCGTCTGGTCGCGATACTGATCGATCGATTGCATCAGGTCCCACAGCCGATGAATGTATTGATCGACGGCGCGCGCCGAACTGAGCAGGTGATCGTAGCGGCCGGCGTGGCCCCAAGCGTCGGTCTCCAGAAAACCGACGAACAGCACGCGGGGCTTGTGCCTGAGCAGGTGTTCGCGGGCGGCCTGATAGAGGAAAGAATCGATCACTTCCGACGCGTTTGGCCGCGTGGTGTCGGCAATCAACTCGTTGAGCAACTGCTGCCGCGGGTTGGGATCGGCTTCGGGAAGCGGCTCCCAGCCGCCCATGACCGGAAACCCGCAGCGCTCGCGATTGATGATGTAGGGGATGACGTCCCAAGCGCTGTAGGCCGCCAC
>CAZPED010000227.1:0-6231 GCA_964585335.1 uncultured Planctomycetaceae bacterium
GGGCCATCGACCGGATCGCGCGGGACCCGATCGACCATAAGAAGTCCGCGTCGCTCGCCGTCGACGTGGTCAAGAATGGTCGACTGGTCCTGGCCCGCGGTTATGGCATGGCGGACATGGAAAACTCCGTGCCCGCCACGGCTGAGAGCGTCTATCGGTTGGGTTCGATCACCAAGCAGTTCACGGCCATGGCGATCATGCAGCTGGCCGAGCAGGGCAAGCTTTCCGTCGACGATGATTTGACCAGGTTTCTGCCCGATTTTCCGACCGGCGGCCACAACTTCACGATTCACCAGTTGCTCAATCACACCTCGGGCATCAAGAGCTACACCAGCCAGCGTGATTTCTTCAAACATTCGCGGCTCGACTTCAGCCATGCCGAACTGCTGGCCCGATTCCAGCACGAACCGCTCGACTTTGACCCTGGCACGAAATGGCTCTACAACAACTCGGGCTATTACCTGTTGGGCATGATCATCGAGGAGGCGAGCGGCCAAAAGTACGAGAGCTATCTGAAGGAGCACATCTTCGATCCTCTGGGCATGACGGCGACGCGTTATGGTCACTTGCAGCCCCTGATTCGCCACAGGGCCATGGGATACAAGTTGCTTTTGGGGCAGCTGATCAACGACGACCCGCTGAGCATGACGGCGCCCGGTGCCGCAGGCGCGCTGGTTTCCAACGTTCTGGATTTGCTGAAGTGGCATCAAGCGCTCGAGGCCAACGCGCTCTTATCCTCGGCTTCGTACGAAGCGATGTACCATCCCACTCAGCTGCCCGGCGGAAAAACGCAGCCGTACGGGTATGGCTGGCAGCTGGGCAACTTACAGGGACACCGAAAGATCAGCCACGGTGGCGGTATCAACGGATTCTCCACGATGATCGCCCGTTATCCCGACGACCGCCTAGCCGTCATCGTCCTTTCCAATACGGCCGGAGCCAACACGGGACAGATCGAGTCTCGGATTGCTAAAGCCGTGCTTGGCGTCGAAGACAAGCCGATCGCCGACTTGCCCATTGAAAAGGAACGGCTCGAACATTGGGTGGGCCGTTACCAGCTCGAGCAGCTGACCATCGAGATCACGGCCGACGAGGGGAAGCTGTTTGCCACGCCCGCGGGTCAGCCGCGCGATCGACTGAAGTATCAAGGCCAGCAGAACTTCGTTTCGACAAACAACCCCGGCATTCGAGTCACCTTCGTCCCCGCCGACGGCAAGGCCCAGTCGTTGGAGATCGACGCCGACGGCGAGAAGCTATCCGCACCTCGGGCCGAGTAGGCTGCCAGCGACATTACGGCCTTACCGGTTCAGCGAGAACAGTCGCTGGGCGTTGTTAAGAAAGATGTCCTCGACTTGCGCATCGCTGAGGTTGAGCGCCAGGGCCGCGACCTTCAGCGTTCGCAACGCCTCGTGCCCCACCAGGGCTAAATCTAGCTGAGCATAAGGCACGTCGAGCTGGGTGTTTGCGGCCGAGATCCAGAAAAAGCTGTCGCCCAAGGCAATGCACCGCCCGCGCAAGTGCGAGACGGGAAAGTCCGAGCCATAGAGCACCCGCTCGTGGCCGCACACGCGAACGATCACCTCGATGGCGCCCGAGTCGGTTACGGCCGACGTATCGAACCAGACATTGGCAAGGCCGCGCAGCGAGGCGATGCCGGCGATCGTGTGCTGCGGATTGAAGCCGCGCGCGGCGTGGGCCAGGATCAGCCGCATGTTGGGATAGCGCGTGCAATAATCGCGGATCTGGTGCTGATTCACCGGGTCGGCCAGCGCCCGGCTGCGCACGATGTGCAGCGTGATCGACAGGCCTTCTTCGTGAGCCACGCGCACCTGCGCTTCGGGCAGGTACTGATCGATCGGCGACTCGAACGTGGGGCGATAGGGCGAGTAGACGTGGTAGCATTTAAGCCCCACAAATCCGTACCGCCGGACGGTCTGCCGGATCCACTCCGGATCGTCAGTGGGAGTGACCAGCATCTGCCCGCGCGAGTCGGGGCGGGCCTGGAGCTCCTGGTGCAGGAATTCGTTCTCGGCCGCGGCGTCGACCGCCGTGTCGGGGAAGGGAAAGAACAGCCCCTCGGTACGGCGCCGCGGGATCAAGGCTTCGATGGCCGTGTCGAACGCCTGGCTGCCAGCCACCGCCGGCCCCGAGCGAATCAGCGCCGGCACCGACTGGGGGGCAAAGTGATCGGCGCAATACCAATGCGCGTGCGCGTCAAAGATCCTGGGAGGAACGAAGCGATCGAGCTCGCGGTCGAACAATTCCCGATCGCGATCGGTGATCACCCAGTCCTGCGCTCGCTGCGGTTGCCCTTGTGTTTCGGTCATGATGCCTTGGCAAATGTCAGGTGTTCGAAATGGCCGGCGATTGTCGGCAAGAAGTAGCAATGGCTCAATTGACCAGGCGCCGAAACGAATCGAGCTTTACTTCGCATTCGAGCCGCGTGGCCACGGTGCCACTTGCCAGCGCGTCGCGAAGGATCTCGAACACCTCGGCGGCGGCAGCCGCGGTCTGTTCGAGTTCAGCCTCGCCTTGTGCCGCGTTCAGGTAAAAAGCCAGACCGCCGTGGCAGCCCCGCTTAGCCATCTCCTGCATATAGAGCGTCGTGGCCTGCCCACGGAGCAACGGGTCGGAAATGTTCAGATGCAAATGAGGGTGAACGTCGACTCCCCGGCAGTGTGCATCGAGCCCCGCGGCCGCGGCGGCGTCGTTCAGGCGGAGTTTGAGGGCGGCCCCCAAAGCGGCCAGCTGCGCTGGCACCCCGCGCCGCGCGGTTTCCGCGAGCGTGGTCAGCGCGGCGCGCAGTCCAATCGTATCGCTCCAGTAGGTGCTCGATATGAACATCCGGCCGGCAGGTTCCATCACCTCGCGCCGGCCCACGACAGCCGCCATCGGATAGCCATTTGACAGCGACTTGGCAAACACCGCCATATCGGGCGTCACCCCTAGTGACTGCTGGGCGCCACCGAGTCCAAACCGTAAACCGGCCGAGACCTCGTCGAAAATCAGCACAGCCTCGTGCTCGCGGGCCAACTGAGCCACGGCAGCCAGGTAACCCTCGGGCGGCAGCTCCGAACGAATTGGCTCCATGATGATTGCCGCGACTTCGCCGCGATGGGCGTCGAGCAAATCGCCCAGCGCCGCCGCGTCGCCAAAGCCAAAGGGAATCGCCGTGCCGTCCAGGCACTTGGGCACGCCTGTCGGTTCGATGCCGGGGAACAGATGGGCGCTGAGATTGGCCTGCGTGCTCAAATTGGCCGCCAGGTACCAGTCGTGCCAGCCGTGGTAGCCGCAGAACAGCACCTTGTCGCGTCCCGTCACACCGCGGGCAATGCGGATGGCGATGGCACAAGCCTCTCCGCCACATTTGGCATAGCGAACCATTTCGGCGCAGGGAATCGCCTGGCAAAGCGCTTCGGCCAGCTCGACCTCTAGCTGGTGATTAATCGAGTAGACCGTGCCGCGCGTCATCTGCTCGCGGACGGCTTCGTCGACCATCGGATCGGCGTAGCCCAGCAGAATTGAACCGATGCCGCTCATCCAGTCGATGTATTCAAAGCCGTCGACATCCCAGAATCGGGCGCCGCTGGCGCGCTCAGCGTAAATGGGCGAAACGCCGAGCGCCGCGCGGTTGGGCCGGCGACTAATGAGCTGCGTGGCGCCAGGAATCAGCCGAGTTGCCCGCTCATGGAGTTCCAGCGAATGCGGAACACGTGTCGAAGTACGCTTCATCTTGTCGCCGTGATAAAAAGGTTGATAACGCCTCTTGCCCGCTTGAGCTTCAGTTTGCCCTACCAGGCCGTCCAGCCGCCGTCGACCACCAGGTTGTGGCCCGTCAGGTAACTGCTGGCATCGGCCGCCAGAAAGGCAACGGCCCCTTTCAACTCGCTCGGCAATCCCATGCGGCCCAGGGGCGATTTGGCCTTCAATCGTTCGACGAGTTGTGCGGGCGCCTGTGGCCCGGGAAACGGCCCCGGACTCAGGCAGTTGACGCGCACTCGGTCTTTGGCCCAGTACACGGCCAGATGCCGCGCCATCTGCACGATGCCCCCTTTGAGTGTCTGGTAGGCCACGGAACTGGCCGGGGCGACCGATTCGTAGGCGTCTGGGTACGAGCCGACCAGACCGTACATCGAGCCCAAGAGCACGATACTGGCCGGTGAATTGCGGGCAACCGCCGCGTCGCGCACCAGCCGGGCGAGCGTGAAATAGCCAGTGGCATTGGCCAGCTGACGCGTGAACTCATCGGGCTCGATCGTCGTCCAGTCGGCAGCCAAAGCTTCGTGGCCGTTGTTGACCAGAATGTCAATCTTGCCAGCGTGAGCCAGCGCGTTGGAAAAGCTGGAAGTCAGCGTCTCGGGACGCATGTGATCGAGGGAGACTGCCGCGTGGCGGGCATCTCCGATCTGGGGCAGGGCTTGCGCGCTGGCCGTGGCCCGATCGACATCGCGGCTGGAGACAATGACCGCTGCGCCAGCCTCGGCCAGACCGCGGCAAAGGGCGGCGCCCAGGTGGCCGCAGCCGCCAGTGACCAGCGCCACGCGACCCGCGAGATTGAACAGCTGAGGGACCGTCAGCTCGACGTCGTCCGTCATGATGTAACCCCCAAGCCAGTGGTAGCGACGTTTGGCGGCGCCGGACGGGCCGCATCGAGATTCCAGCGAATTCCAAGTAGCGTCATTGCGTAGTAACCGGCAGGCGTTGCCAGTTGCCAGAGTCGAGACTGTTCAGCGCCGCCAGGTTGACTTGCAAAGTGTGCCGCCCCTCTTCGAGCGAACACAGCGGCGCACACTTGCCTTCGGCGGTGTCGAGAAACTGGTGCGCCTGCGCGATAAAGGCCTGGTCACGCTCGGCTGGCGGAAAGGATTCGTCGTGCCAGGGCTCGTCGGGCACCGTCATCCACCGCCAGCGTTGCCGGTGGCTTTCCCAGCGCGCCGTTCCCCGCTCGCAAACAACCGTAATCGATGTTTCGTTGGGCGCCTGGTATTGGTTGAGACTGTAGCTGGCCAGCACTTGCCCATGCCGGGCAAGCAGGTGCACGGTGTCTTCGACCTGCACTCCGTCGAGCTGGCAGTGAGCGGCGTCGGCGACGACACGGTCGAAGGGGCCCAGCAGCCATTGGCCGGCGTTGAGCAGATGCGTCAGCGCGTCTTGAATCGCGCCGCCGCCGGTTTGCCGACTGGCATAGTAGGTCTCGCGATATGCCGGACGGTAGGTGGGAAAGTTCTGACCGCTGACGACAACCAGCTCCAAGGGACTGCCGAACCGTCCGGCGTGAATGGCGTCGCGCAGCGCACCCAGCGCCGGAAAGTTGCGATAGACGTAAGCCACGCCCACCACCGCCGATTGCTGCCGCGCCACGCGGCAGAGCTCGTCGATACCCTCGATACCCGTGCTCAGCGGCTTTTCCACCAGCACGTGCAGGCCCCGGGCGGCTAGTCGCGTAGCCTGGTCGACGTGCAAATGCGCGGGAGTGGCAACCACGGCCAGGTCCAAGGGCAGGGCGGGTCGCGCGGCCAGGGCCTCATCCAGGCTGGCAAAGCCGAGCACGTCGTAACGCTGGCAAATCGCGGCTCGTAGTTGAGCGTTGATTTCGACGATCGATACCCGGGCACGCCCGGTGCCCAGAAAACACCGCGCGTGCCGCTCGCCAATTGAGCCGGTTCCGACCACAAGTACGTGATGAATGACGGGCATGGTCCTGATGCTGCTGTCGCTAGTACGTGAGTCTACGATGTCACACCCAGTTCCTGATGTTGCTCGCGCGCGGCGGCCTGGTAACGGTCGAAGGCGGCTTCGTCTCGCTGGCACGATATGCCGCGAAAGACCATGGCAAACGACCGCCGGTGCCGCGACGCCGACAAGTTGGCATCGGCCCGATGTATGGTCATGCCCAGGTGGGCCACGGCGTCGCCCGCCCTGAGCGGCACGGCGACTTCGCGCATGAAGTCGTCGGCCGTGTAGTCGGAAATGCCCTGCGAGAAGCCGAGCACGCGCGAGCGGCTGTGCGGGCGAAAGCCGTGCAGATGCGAACCGGCTACATAGCGAAGGCAACCGTTCTCGGCGTCAACGTCGTCGAGCGCGAGCCAGATGGTCAGCACGCTGGGAGGCGTGAGACAAAAGTAGTAGTTGTCCTGGTGCGGCGGCGTCACGTGGTTGGTGCCCGGCGGCTTGTTGAACCACTCGGGCTGGTCGGCGATCGCCGGCTCGCCGAGCAATTGTTCGGCCAGC
>CAZPED010000228.1:0-6229 GCA_964585335.1 uncultured Planctomycetaceae bacterium
CGGCAAGGTCATCGGCTCGTTTCAAGCGGTGCAGCACATGTGTGCCGACATGCTGCTGCTGACCGAGAGCTCGCGGTCGGCGGTTTACTACGCCGCTTGGGCACTGACCGACGAGCCGAGCGTCGGTCCGCGCCACGTGGCCATCGCCAAGGCCTACGCGTCCGACGCCTCGCGCGAGGTCGCCAACCGGGGCGTCCAGGTCCACGGCGGCATTGGCTTCACCTGGGAGCACGACTTGCAACTGTACTACAAGCGTTCCAAGGCTTCCGAGATCCTCTGCGGCGATGCGGCGTTCCAACGCGCCCGCGTGGCCGAGTTGGCATTCAACGCTTAACCCGCGCCCGCACGGCGCGAACCAGCGAGCGAGGCGTCGCCCAGCGGCGTATCAACTACGGATTGTAGTCGTAGTGGTAGGCGCCGAACGGCCGCACCGTGGGCACTGATTGGGTGTTCGTGTAAATCTGCCGGGGCTGCGTCGCCTGCGGCGGCAGCGGCTCTTCGACATAGCCGGTCGGCCGCGGCGACCGCTGCGGAAACGGCGAACGGGCCAGCGGCGGGACCGTGGGCGCCTGGAAAGGCGACGTGTAGTTGCGCGACGGCGGCGTGATGCCCAGCCCCCCCGAGGGTTCGCGCGTTCGCCACGGCGACGTGGGCGGCAGTACGTCGCCCGTGCGGCCCGGCGCGCCGGCCGTGCTGCGCGGCGAGCTGGGTCGGCCCGTGGTCGGCGCCGGTTCCAAGTCTTCGGTTCGGCCCGGCCGAGCGGAGCCGAGACCTCCAGCGGCCGGGGGTTCCTCGCTGGTCGTGGACGACGGCATTTTGAACGTCGGCTTCTTGAGCAATTCCAGGGTCGGATCAGGCGGCTCGGCCGCGGCCTGACCACTGGCATTGGGTTCGAACCGCTTCTTCAAACGCTCGTATTCTTGCAACTCGTCGGTGGGCGGCTTCAGCAAACTGGGCGAACTCGTCTCGGGCTTGGCCTCGGCTTGCTTGTCGGCTTCTTCCGCGGCCGGCTCCGGCGTGGCCGGGGCCGCTACCGACGGCTCGGGCAGCTGCGCATATATGGCTTGCAAACGCGAATCGAGCTTGCGGGCCTCCTGATCGTCGGTCGTCGATTTGTCGACGTCCCCTCGATCGCGATAGGCCAGTGAACGGCTGTAATAGGCTTCTGAATTCTTGGGATCTTGCGCGATCGATTCGCTGAAGTCGGCGATTGCCCGGTCGAGATCTCCCTCGCCGTTGCGGCAGTGATAGGCCCGGCCCCGATAAGGATAGGCCTCGGCGTCGCGAGGATTGGCGCGACTGCGCTGCGTACACAACTCGATCGCCTGCTCGTAGTCGCCTTGCTGGACGAGCTGTTGGGGCGAGGGGGGTGTCGATTGGCCGCACCCGCCGACCAGGAACAACACCAGCGCGATGGCAAAGAGACGTCGAACCATGACAAACGCCTCGACGAGGAGATGGGGCGCGGCTCAGCGACCGCGCTCAGTTGAATCATACCTCGCCGCCGGTACCGAGCAATGTCGATCGGCGTCGGCACCGCCGCGACTGACTCCCCCAGCTGGGACGGTGCTGACGGTTGAACTGTCGTCGCGTTTTTGCGGGGTCACGCTTATACTGCCCCCACAACCCTCCCCGTAATAGCCGACTTACCAGGTGCATAAAGTGCCGCCAGTCCAGGATTTCGTGCAAGCCGACGACGTCGCCGTGACGTATGGCCGGGCGATCCAGGCGCTGGCCGAAACTGGCTTTACCATTCCCGCCGGACAGTTCGTATCGATTGTCGGCCCCTCGGGTTGCGGTAAGAGCACGCTGCTCAGACTGATTGCCGGACTGGTGCGGCCAACGCACGGCCGCCTGAGTGTGATGGGACTGCCGCCCGGCCAGGCGCGGCTGCGTGGCGCGCGGCTGTCCTTTGTCTTTCAAGACGCCACGCTGCTCCCCTGGCGGACCGTGCAAGCAAACGTGCGTCTGCCGCTGGAGCTGGCGGGGCACCCTCGAGCCCAGCAGGCCCCGGCCGTCGAGCGCGTGCTGCAGATGGTTGGACTGGGCGACTTTCCCCACTGCTATCCCAACGAGCTCTCGGGGGGCATGCGCATGCGGGTTTCGCTGGCCAGGGCGCTGGTGACCGAGCCCGAATTGCTGTTGCTGGACGAGCCGTTTGGCGCGCTCGACGACCTGACGCGTCAGCTACTCAACGAGGAATTGCGCCGGCTATGGGCAGCGCGGCGTTGGACCGGAGTGTTCGTAACGCACAACATTAGCGAGGCCGTGTACTTGAGCGAGCGGATACTGGTGATGAGCCCCCGGCCGGGTCGAATCGTGGCCGACATCGCGGTGCCGCTGGGCGAGCAGCGCAATGCCGAGCTGCGGGCTCAGGCCGAGTTTGCCCGGCTGACCGGCGAGGTGTCGGCCCGCTTGCGGGAGGCTACCCGATGAGGCGGCCCTCACGCTGGATCGTGGAAGTCGTGGTGCCGCCGGCCGTATTTTTCGCGCTGGTGTTGGCGGCCTGGCAGACGGCCACGTCGTTGTGGGAAGTGCCTGCTTACCTGGTGCCCAGTCCCGCGCAGGTCTGGGAAGCGGCCGTGGAACATGCCGACGACCTGCTGGGTGCGATGCGATTGACCGGATCGGCGGCACTGGGCGGTTTCGGGTTGGGTATCGTGGCGGGCATTGCGCTGGGACTGGTGTTCTCGCAGTCGCGCATCATCGAACGCAGCATCTACCCTTACGCCATTTTCCTGCAAACGGTGCCAATCGTGGCAATCGCCCCGCTGATCATCTTGTGGTTTGGCAACGGCTTTGGCGGCGTGGTGGCCGTGTCGTTCATTTTGAGCCTGTTTCCGATTCTGACCAACGCCACGGCTGGCCTGACGCAGCTCGACGGCAACCTGCTGGAGCTGTTCGAAACCTACAATGCCTCGCGCTGGCAAACGCTGCTCAAGCTGCGGCTCCCCAATGCGGTGCCCAGTCTTGTCACGGGAGCTAAAATTGCCTGTGGACTGTCGGTCATCGGGGCGATCGTCGGCGAAATCTCGGCGGGTTTCGGCACGCAGAGTTTCGGTCTCGGCTATCTGATTTCGATGGCCACGGGCAAGCTCGACACGGCCTATGCTTTTGCCGCGGTGATTGCCTCGACGCTGTTGAGCATCGCCATTTTTGTCGCGGTCAGTTCGCTCGGAGCGGTTATCATGGCGCGCTGGCACATCGCGCCCCAACGGAGTTCGACGGCTCACACCTAATTCACGTGAGGACTTTTCCATGGATGCATTAACAAGGAAGTTGCTGACGCCAGGACTGGTGCTGTTTTGCACGTTGGCCGTCGGCTGCGGCAAGTCGGGCTCGCCCGACGCGCACCTGGCCAACATTCCCGCCGGCGGTCCGCGCGCGGCCGACGCGGAGGAGCAGACCGACCCGACCCTGACCAAGGTGACTTTGCAGCTCAATTGGTTCCCCGAGGCCGAACACGGCGGCTACTACGCGGCCCTGGCCCATGGCTACTATCGCGAGGCCGGCCTCGACGTGACGATTCAGCCTGGCGGGCCCGATACTCCCGTCGTGCAGCTGGTTGCGCGGCGCAACGTCACGTTCGGCATTGTCAACGCCGACAACGTGCTGTTTGGCCGTGCCCAGCAGGCGCCCATCGTGGCCGTGATGGCGCCGCTGCAAATCAGCCCCCGCTGCCTGATCGTGCACGAGAGCTCGGGCATCCGCGACTTCGAGGATCTGAAGAACATCACGCTGGCCATGTCGTCGAGCGGCGCGTTCTCGCACTACCTCCGCTACAAACTGCCGCTGACCGGCGTGAAGATCGTGCCCTACACGGGCAGCGTGGCGATGTTCTTGAAGGACAAGAAGTACGCCCAACAGGGCTACGTGTTTAGCGAGCCGTTCGTGGCCCGCAAGGAAGGGGGCGACCCCAAGGTGCTGATGCTTTCCGAGTTGGGATTCAACCCCTACACGAGCCTGTTGTTCACGCACGAGGACCAGACCCGCGAGAATCCGGAACTAGTGCGAAAGATGGTGCACGCATCGGTGCGCGGCTGGCAAAAGTACATCGAAGACCCGGCCAAGGCCAACCAGCGAATCCACCAGGCCAATCCCGAGATGGACATCGACATTCTCGCCTACGGAGCCAAGACGCTCGAACCGCTGGTGCTCGACGTGATGGCCAAGCAGAAGGGCATCGGCACGATGTCGCGCGCTCGCTGGGAGACGCTGGCCGATCAGCTTGTCGATTCGAAGCAGCTCAAGCGCCGGGACGTCGACGTCGAAGGCGCCTACACCACGCGGTTCCTCCGCGAACGCAAAGACTAGGGAGGACCGCTCGACCGGCGATTTTCCGACCGGGCGCAATCGTCTCATGGGGCATCACCACCATCACCACGACCACGGGCGCGGTCCCGGCGGCCGCGGCCAGCATCGCGCACGGCTGCTGGCAACGCTGGTGCTGACGCTCACCTACATGGTCGCCGAGGTGGTGGGCGGTTACCTGGCCGACTCGCTCGCCCTGCTGGCCGACGCCGGGCACATGCTGTCCGACGCGGCCGCGCTGGGCCTAAGCGTCTTCGCCGCCTGGATCGCCCAGCGTCCGCCAACGCCGCAGCACAGTTACGGCTACTACCGTGCCGAAATCCTGGCGGCGCTCGTGAACGGCGCCACGCTGATCGCGATCTCGCTTTGGATCTTCGTCGAGGCGTTTCACCGCTTCCGCGCGCCCGAACTGGTCTTGGGCCCGCTGATGATCGGCATCGCCTGCGGCGGCCTGGCGGTCAACATCATCGGCCTCGTGCTGCTCAATGCCGGCAAGACCGACAGCTTGAACATGCACGGCGCCTGGCTGCACCTGCTCACCGACGCGCTGGGCAGCGTGGCGGCGTTGACCGCCGGCGGATTGATCTGGGCCTTCGGCTGGTACTGGGCCGATCCGCTGGCCTCGGTGCTGATCGGCCTGTTAGTCATTTACTCGTCGTGGGATCTGCTCAAGCAAGCGATTTCGATCCTGATGGAGCATACGCCCAGCCACTTGGACGTCGATGCCGTGCGTAACACCATGCTGGGCGTTGCTGGCATCGCCGACGTACATGACCTGCACATCTGGACGATCACCAGCGGCATGGTATCGCTTTCGGCCCACGCGGTGTTGCGGCCCGGCTTCGAGTCGGCGGCCGCGCTGCGCGGGCTGGGCAATGTGCTGCACGAGCGATTCGGCATCGACCACATCACGATTCAGATCGAGCCGCCCGCGGCCGAAGAGTGCCGCACGGCGTTCTAGACTCAACGCCAATGCGCTGGCCGCCGCGCTCTACAGCGGCTTGCCCAACAGCCGTCGCTTCTCGTGCAGGAACTTGAGGTGATGGTCCAGGTGTCCCACGTAGGTTTCGAGCAACTGGGCCAGCGTCATCTGGCCGTGCTCGTTGTGAAAGCCGGTGCGCTCATACGCCTGATCGGGCAGCCGGCGGAGAATCTCGGCGGTGAGTTGGCGATTGCGCTCGAACACTTCGCAGGCCAGCCGCGGATCGAGCTCGTCGTAGAACAGCCCGCGGGCAAAGGCCGATTCATCATAGCCGATCAGCGTGGGTGGCTTGTCCTCGGCCGCCACCCGTTTCATCCGATCCGCGCCGATCAGGTCGCTGTCCATCATGTGCATCACGATTTGCTGGATGCTCCAGTTGCCGGGCACCGGAAAGGCATTCAGTTCCTCGTGCGACAGGCCGGCAATCGCACTTGCCAACTGTTTGCCCCCCGCGGCGTAACGGTCGATCAGCGTTCGGTCCATCGCTCTGGCCTCCAAAGATGGGAATGTGGAATTGGCGAGCCGGCGGCGTGTGTCCGGCCGTCCCGCCGGCTAGACATTCCCAGCCGCCTTGAAGTTCACGGCCCGCGCTGCTCGGGCTCACTGGCCGGCCGGCTACGTCCACCCCGCTGGTACGTTTCGAGCAAGGCGGACAGTCGGCCCACTACCTCGGGCTCGTCGAGCCAACGATTGACGGTTTCGCCCGGATCGTCCTCAAGATTGTAGAGCTGGCCGGCCGGTCCGCCAGGCGTCGGCTCAAGCTGCTTGGGTTCGCTGAAACCGTGCGAGCCGAGCTTTGTGGCCAACTTCCAGGCGCCCTGGCGAATGGCAAACGTGCCGTCCGAGGAGTGATGCACGACCGCGGCCGGTCGGGGCATCGTGTCGGCCGCTTGCCGCAGGGCCTCGATGCTAGGCCGCACGCGATGATCCAAACGG
>CAZPED010000229.1:0-6198 GCA_964585335.1 uncultured Planctomycetaceae bacterium
AGCAGATGATCACGACGTTGTCGTCGACGTCGCGCATCACCTCCATTTCGTATTCCTTCCAGCCGATGATCGATTCCTCGATCAGCACCTCGTTGACCGGCGACGACTCGAGGCCCCGAGTGACGAGCATGTCGAACTCGCCGCGGTTGTAGGCAATGGCCGAGCCGCTGCCCCCCATCGTGAAGCTGGGGCGAATCACGCAGGGCAGACCGATCTCTTGCAGCAGCGCGCGAGCGGCATGCAGATCGTGCACCGTATCGCCCCGGCACACCTCGAGACCGATCTTCTCCATCGCCGCCTTGAACTGAAAACGGTTCTCGGCCTTTTCGATCACCTCGGGCCGGGCGCCAATCATCTCGACCTGGTACTTTTCCAGCACGCCGTGGGCGGCCAGATCCATCGCCAGGTTCAAGGCCGTTTGACCGCCCAGCGTGGGCAGCAGCGCGTCGGGCCGTTCGGCCTCGATGATCTTGGCCACCACCTCCCACGTCAGCGGTTCGATATAAGTGCGATCGGCCATGCCCGGATCAGTCATGATCGTGGCGGGGTTCGAATTCACCAGCACGACTTCATAACCCTCTTCGCGCAAGGCCTTGCAGGCTTGCGTGCCCGAGTAATCGAACTCGCAGGCCTGGCCAATGACGATCGGGCCCGAGCCAATCAGCAGAATCTTATGAATGTCGTCGCGACGCGGCACGGCGGTTCTCTTTCCTTGGGGTCGGTCGGGGCGTGAAAAACAGGCCGAGTGAACTTGTGCCAGGCGCTGGCCCAGCGGTGCCACCCAGGGCGAACGGGCGCGGGGTTGCCGGGCCGAAACGCCTCTGGCGGCTCAAGGTCACCACCTAAAATCCCTCAAGATTAACATGATCGGACGCGCTCATTCAAGGGGGCCAGCCGCGCTGCTATAGTTGTCGGCGGCCGACACCGACGTCGACCGCCCCCCTTCACTTTGCCAGGAATCGCGCGTGGCTGCCCCTCTCAAGGCTACTTTGCGGCGTCTGCTGACCACGCCCTACCATCCACAGCCCGAGCAGCGTGGCTTTTTGGATCGCGCGCAAACCCAACAAGTGCCACAGGCCCGAGTGACCGTGGCGGTGCTCGACGCCGCCGAAAGCGATCGCTACTTCGGCGTGCCGTTGGCACGGCGCGGCATTCAGCCGGTTTATCTGAAGATCGAAAACTGCAGCAGCTCGCTGATGCGCCTGCAACTGGTGCGCATCGATCCCAACTACTACACGGCGCTCGAAGCCGCCGGCAGCTGCCACTTTTCGATCATCAAGCGGCTATCCACGTTTGGCATCATGGCCTGGCTGTTCTTTCCGCTGCTGGCGCTGGTGCCGCTCAAGCTGATCACGGCCTATTTCGCCAATCATCGGATGGATGACTTCTTTCGCTCGCAAGCGTTTCGCCTGCGTCCGATCGAGCCCGGCGGCCACAGCGAAGGCTTCGTCTTCACTGCCTTCGACGCCGGCACCAAGGTCGTGCGCGTTTCGCTGCAACTGACCTCGCCGGCGCCGCGCGACGTGCCCGATCACGTGCAGCCGCTCGAGCCGGCCGAGTCGACCGTCGAGCTGGCCTTCTCCGTGGCTGTGCCGGGCATAGCGGCAGACTATTTGCGGCGCGACTTTTCGGCCATCGAATCGGCCCAGCCGCCCGTCGCGTGCAACGTGGGCCAGCTCGTCGAACGGCTGCAGGCCATGCCGGCGGCCACCACCAATCGGGCCGACTCGCGCACGGGCGACCCGGTGAACCTGGTCGTCATCGGCGACTTCGCCACCATACTGGCCGCGTTTGCCGCCCGCTGGGACGAAAGCGAGACCATCACGCTATCGACTTGCTGGAAAACGCTGCGGGCCTTTTTGCTGGGCAGCCACTATCGCTACTCGCCCGTCAGCGCGCTGCACTTGTTCGGACGCAGCCAGGACCTGGCCCTGCAGCGTAGCCGCCGCTCGATCAACGAGCGGTTGCACTTGCGGCTGTGGCTTACGCCATTGCGGTTTCAGAATCAGCCGGTGTGGGTTGGTCAGGTGAGCCGCGACATCGGCGTGCGGTTCACCACCAAGGCCTGGAACCTGACCACGCACCGCATCGACCCCGACGTCGACGAGGCGCGCGACTACCTTATCGAAGACCTGCTGCAGGCCGAGCACCTGGAAGCGGCCGGCTACGTGGACGGCGTGGGTGCGGCCACGCGCGAGTCGCCACGTCATAACCTGACGGGCGATCCTTACTATACCGATGGCCGCCGCGCGGTGGTGCTGCTTTCGGGCACGCGCACCGCACCGCGATTCGTGGCCTGGACCTAGGCCGCTCGAACCTAAAAGGTCCCAGCGGTACGCCGGTAGCGGCGCTTAGTTGCCTTCGAAGCTGGGGCGCTCGGCCTTTTGACGCACTCGGTCGCGGACGCCCACGAACTCGAGAATGGCCCGCGTGCCGGCATCACCCAGCCGGGGCTTGGCCAGCTTGAGAATTCGCGTGTAGCCGCCCGGACGCTCGAGGAACCGAGGGGCGACTTCGGCGAATAGCACTCGCACGGCCTGCTTATCGCCCAGCAGCCGCAGCGCCCGGCGGCGCGCGACGACCAGCGGCGCTACGGCCTGGTTCCACTGCTTGTACTGCTCGCTCTCGCGCCATTCCTTCCAGGCCTTGCTGTTGCGCTCGGCCGTGGTGGCGAACTTTTCGGCGGCTTGCTGGGCCGGCAGAGCCCGGCGGGCGATCGTGACGCAGCGCTCGACGAGCGGACGCACTTCCTTGGCCTTTTCCAGGGTCGTGATGATGCGCCCTTTGACCTTCGGCTTGTTGTCGTCGTGCTCGGCATCGCGCTCGGTCAGGAACAGCGCGCTGGCCAGATTCTTCAACAAGGCACGTTGATGGGCGGGATTGCGGCCGAGCGTGCGGCCCTTTCGTCGATGTCGCATGGCAGGATCGTCTGTTGTTGGTCGAACCAGCCGCCGCACGGCTCAGGGGCCGCGGTCAGCCAGGTTCGAGTGATTGATGATCGTAAGTAGTGTTTGCTTAGGCACCCGCGGTGGCCGGCACGCGCATGCCCAGGCGGAGGCCCAACTCGGCCAGCTTCTCTTGCACTTCGTTGAGCGTGGTCTCGCCGAAGTTGCGCACTTCGAGCAGCTGATCTTCGTTGCGCCGCACCAGGTCGCGCACCGTGTGAATGTTCTCGGACTCCAGGCAGTTGGTGGCCCGCACCGACAGCTTCAGCTCGGCCAGGCTCATGTTCAACTTGGCCTCGATGCCGGCATCGCCGCCACCCAAGCCGCCCCGCGCGGCCGAATGCACGCGCGAACCCAGCTCGCTGTACTGCACGAACGGGTTGAGGTGCTTGCGGAGAATCTTGGCCGACTCGACCAGCGCCATCTCCGGATGGATCGAACCGTTGGTCCAGATCTCGATGGTCAGCTTGTCGTAGTTGGTCTTCTGACCGACGCGGGTCTCTTCGATTTCGTACCGCACGCGGACGACGGGGCTGTAGACCGCGTCGATCGGAATGATGCCGATTTCCTGGACGTTCGGGCTGTGCTCGGTGGCCGGCACGTAGCCGCGGCCGTTCTCGACGACCATTTCCAGCACGAACGGCACGTCGTCGGTCAGCGTGGCGATCACGTGGTCCTTGTTAATCACTTCGACCGAGTCGTCGCTCTGCACGTCGGCGCCGGTGACGACGCCCTTGGTGTGTTTTTCGATGCGGACGACCTTGGTCGAGTCGGTGTAGTTCTTCACCACCAGCGACTTGACGTTCAGCACGATGTCGGTCATGTCCTCGACCACGCCGGGCAAGGTGGTGAACTCGTGCTGAGCTCCCTGCACCTTGATTTGGGTGATCGAGCTGCCTTCCAGGCTCGACAGCAAAATGCGCCGCAAGCCGTTGCCCACCGTGACGCCAAAGCCGCGCTCGAACGGTTCGGCCACGAACTTGCCGTAGGTCGGGCTCAGCGTCTTGGGATCGCTCGTAACCAGACTGGGCAGTTCCAGACCACGCCATCGAATATGCATTTCAAGCCTCCGTAGCACCGTGCCGGCCAAGCCAGGTTACCAGGCCAGCGATCGTAATCGGTTCCCACGTGCAACCCGGCCCTCGGTCCCAGGCAACGACACCTGGCGGCCAAGCGGCGGATTGCGCCGGTTCAATTCGTGACAACTTCAGCGGCCAAAGCTCCTGTTAACGCGAACCACGCAAGGACTGTTGGCAAGCAAAAGCGAAGTAGACTACTGCGAGCAAAGCTCGATGATCAGCTGCGTTTCCACCGGAATCGAAATATCGTCCGCCTCGGGCAAGCGCACCACCCGGCCCTCGGGAACGCCGCCTTCGATCAGGCTCAAGAAGTCGGGCACCGTGCGGCGATGCTCGGCCAGGTTGGCTTGCACCATTTGCAGGCTCTTGGCCTTGTTCTTCACGCGAACGATGTCGCCGGCGCGGACAATGTAGCTCGGCACGTCCACGTGATGGCCGTTGACCGTGATATGGCCGTGGGCAACCAACTGACGGGCCTGGGCCCGGCTGGCGCCGAAGCCCAGCCGATGCACCACGTTGTCGAGCCGGCGCTCCAGCAGGCTCATCAGCGCGTTGCCGGTGTTGCCCTTGGTGCGGGTGGCGCGGCTGAAGTAGCCGCGGAACTGCCGCTCCAGCACGCCGTAATAGTGCTTGACCTTCTGCTTCTCACGCAAGTGCGTGCCGTAGTCGGTCTGCTTGCCGCGGCGGAACTGGTGCATGCCCGGCGCCGTGTCGCGACGCTCGATCGCGCATTTCGGCGTGTCGCACCGGCTGCCCTTGAGGAACAACTTCAAACCGTCGCGACGGCACAGCCGGCAGACGGGTCCAGTAATACGAGCCATACGTTTCTCGGATCAGTTCAGTGTCAAAAATCTGCTGTAACGGTATTTCGATGAGACGGCGAGCAACAGGCCACGGCCGGCTCGCTTGCCGCGACTTACACGCGGCGCTTTTTCGGGGGACGGCAGCCGTTGTGCGGCAGCGGCGTTACGTCTTCGATCGACTTGATCGTCATGCCGGCGGCTTGCAACGCCGTGATCGCGCTCTCGCGGCCGCTGCCCGGGCCCTTCACGCGGACGTCAAGCTCGCGGACGCCGAACTTCGAGGCCTTCTCGGCACATTGCTGGGCGGCCATCTGGCCGGCGAACGGCGTGCTCTTGCGGCTGCCCTTGAAACCGCTCGTGCCGGCACTGGCCCAGCACAGCGCGTCACCCTTAGTGTCGGTGATCGTCACGCTCGTGTTGTTGAACGTCGCCTTGATATGGGCAATGCCCACGGTGACGTTGCGGCGGGTCTTGCGTCGCTTACTCTTGGCCACGTTACTTCAAGCTCCTGAGATCGAACGAATGTTTTCGGTAGTGAATCGAACTGGCAATTGCCCTCGCCGCATCGCGCCGGCCCCACGGCAATCGGCCAGGCCCGGCGGCGGGCACCGCCAACTAGCGGAGGTCCTTGACGCCCTTCTTGCCGGCAACCGTCTTCTTCGGCCCCTTGCGGGTACGGGCATTGGTCCGCGTCCGCTGGCCGCGCACCGGCAATCCGCGGCGATGGCGGATACCCCGGTAGCTGTTGATGTCGCGGAGCCGCGAAATGTTTTGCGCCACCTGGCGGCGCAACTGACCTTCGACGACGTAGTCCTTATCGAGCAGGGCCGCCAGGCGAGCAACCTCGTCTTCGTGCAGGTCGCGAGCCTTACCGTGCGGGTCGATGCCGGCCTTGTGGCACAGCTCGCGCGCAGTATGCGGACCCACGCCATACAGGTAAGTCAGCGAGACCACCGTGGCCCGATCGTTCGGAATATCAACACCCAGCAAACGCGGCATAAGACTTCGTGCTCCCAATAAGCGCCGGCTCTGCCTTGACAGCGTGGCGCAAACGACCTGTGCTTACGACTGTTATTTAACGTGCCCGGTTCCCACGACCACCGCGGGGGTTTCGAGCTACCGCACGCGCGACCAACGCGCCGCGGCCGGTCGCTCCAGAAACCGCCTGTCTGGCCTGTTTTCGGGAACCTCGGACGGTTGTGCCCCTGAAAAACGCGTCAGACGATCCTGCCAACCCTCAGGGCTACTTGCTAACCCTGACGCTGCTTGTGCCGAGGGTTGCTGCAAACCACGAAAACGACGCCGCGGCGACGGACAATCTTGCAATGTTCACAAATGCGCTTAATGCTGACGCGGACTGTGATGGCTGGG
>CAZPED010000230.1:0-6183 GCA_964585335.1 uncultured Planctomycetaceae bacterium
GCAGCAGGTTGTTGCGCCACGGCGTCGCCGATCACGTTGATCAGCGTTTCGTAGTCGACCGGCTTGACCAGGTGCCGGTCGAAGCCGGCCGCCTGAGAGCGTTTGCGGTCTTCGGCCTGGCCGTAGCCCGATAGCGCGATCAATCGCAACCGCTGGAACCGGGGGTCGCGCCGCAGGCGCTGAGCGACGTGGTAACCGTCAAGCCCCGGCAATCCCAGGTCCAGCAGCATCACGTCTGGTTGAAACGAGGCGGCCGACTCGAGCGCGGCCTCGCCGTCGTGCGCTATGCTGACGGTGTGCCCCCCGTGGCGCAGCAAGGTGGCAATCGTGCGGGCCATGTCCACGTTGTCGTCGACCACCAGAATCCGCTGCAATGGCAGCGGGGCCACATCAACCGCCTGGGGAATTGGCGCCGCGACGATCGGGTCGGCCAGCGGTAGTTGGACGCTAAACAGGCTTCCCTGGCCCAATCCTTCGCTGGCCACGGCCACCGCTCCGCCATGGAGCTCGGCCAGGCGGCGCACCACGGTCAGACCGATCCCCAGGCCACCTTGCGAGCGGTCCAGCGACTTGTCGACCTGGGTAAACAAATCGAACACGCGCGGCAGCATGTCGCGCGGAATGCCAATGCCGTTGTCCTTGACTTGAAAGATCGCCCGCCCGTACTGGGCAAAGCACGAGATCGAGATCGTGCCTCCCTCGGGCGTGTACTTGGCGGCATTGCTCAGCAGATTGACGAGGATTTGCTCGACCCGCGTGGGATCGACCAGCAGCGGCAGCGGCTCCTCGGGCAAGCTCACGCTCAGGTGATGTTTGCGCTCGTCCACCAGCGGTTTGATCGTGGCCACCGCCTTGCTGACGATCGCGGCACCGTCGACGTGCTCCTGCTTAAGATGGATCTTACCTCGAGTGATTCGCGAGACGTCTAGCAGGTCGTCGATGAGCCGGGTGAGCACCTTGAGCTGGCGCTCGATGACGTCGGTGGCCACGCCGTCGACGGCCGCGGTGGTTTTGGCAACCTGGTTGGCAAAATTGATGGCCGCCAAGGGGTTACGCAGCTCGTGCGCCAGCATTGCCAGAAAGTCGTCTTTTTGCCGCTGGGCCTCTTTCAACTCCCGATATAGCTGCGCGTTTTCGATGGCGATCGCGGCCCGCCGCGCCAATTCGAACCCCAGCGCCTGATCTGCCTCGCTATAGATGCGGCCCGACCGCGACGTGACGAACTGAATCGCCGCAAAGGGCCGGTCGCGGATGACGATGGGCACGGTCAACGACGACCGGGGCGCCAGCGCGTCGAGCAGCCGGCGATGCTCCGAGTCGCGCACGACCCGATCGACCATTTCCGGCGTCATGTGCGAAGTCAATTCGGCTTCGCCGCTTATCAATACCCGCGCGGCCACGGAGTCGGAATCCCAACTCAGCGGATACTTGTCGACCGCCTCGCGCAGGACGCCTTCAGTCGCCTGATCGGCATGGGCGTAAGCGGCCGGTTCGATGCTGCCATTGGCGTCGATCGTGTCAATGACGCAATAATCGGCGAAAAACGGCACAGCCAGTCGGGCGATCCGTTGCAGCACCCCTTCATAGTCGACCAGAGAAGAGAGCGCCGTACTGGTGTCGGACAGGAATCGCAGGCTGCGCTCCGTATGCTTGCGGGCCCCGATGTCATGCGAGACCTTCGACGCGCCGACAACTCGTCCGGCGGCGTCCTTGATCGGCGAGATCCGGCTCGACACGTCAACGCGTGTGCCGTTCTTGCGAATCCGCACGGTGTCGTAATGCTCGACACGTTCTCCGTTTTCCAGCCGCTGAATCGCATTCGACAACTCGCTGGCCCGTTCCGGCGGAATGATCAACTGAATCGATTGTCCGATCGCCTCCTCGGGCGGGTAGCCGAACAGGGCTTGAGCTCCGTTGTTCCAGCTCGTAATCCGGCCAGCGAGGTCGAGGCCGATAATCGCGTCGTCCGAGTTTTCAACGATCGCCGCCAGCCGGGTCTGGTCGGCCGTGGCCTTGCGC
Source organism: uncultured Planctomycetaceae bacterium (assembly GCA_964585335.1). Lineage (GTDB taxonomy): Bacteria > Planctomycetota > Planctomycetia > Pirellulales > PALSA-1355 > CAZPED01. Next base: position 2,020 of record CAZPED010000230.1, read on the forward strand.
TGTTCGGTGGCGTCGCGAAACACCAGCACGACCCCCACGATCACGCGTTCCTGGTTCAAAATGGGCGATGCCCGCTCGTCGACCGGACGGCGGCTGCCGTCGCGCGATTGCAGGATCGCCGACTGCGCGGACTCGGCCGAGTCGCCTCCGCGGGCAATGTCCTCGAAGGGAGAACGCAACACCTTTCCCGTGTATTCGTCGAATAGCTGCAACACTTCGGGCAGGCGTTTGCCCAGGGCTTGCTCGCTCGTCCAGCCGGTCAATTGTTCGGCTACCGGGTTGATAAACGAGATGAGCCCTTGGCCATCGGTGGCAATCACGCCATCGCCGATGCTGGCAAGCGTTACGCGAAACAGCTCTCGCTGGCCGAGCAATACATTCTCGGTGCGGCGCCGCTCGTCGATTTCGCGTTTGAGCGCCGCCGTCCGCTCCTGAACCGTCCGATCGAGCTCCTGGGGGCTCTTCATCGCCAGCACCCGAGGGGCAATCGGCACCAGGGCAATCACCGTGCTCCACGAAACGATGGCGGTAACCAACTTGATCAGGCCGGCCAACCGGTAGGCCGGCCACCAGAAGATCAGGGCCTCCATCAGATGCGTCGCGCCGCACGACAAGATAAATGCCCCGAACAGCACCAGCACGTACCGAAACGGCATCGTCTTCTTTCGATAGGCAAAATACAGCAGCACGCAGGGGATCGCGACGTACGCCGACCAAACCCCCAGGTCCGAAACGATATGGAGGTAGCCGTGCGCGTCGCTCCAATCGCCGCAGTGCCAGCGGGCCGGAAAGTCGGTCGTGTCAAACAGGCGCGTCAGAAAATACCACATGCGATCAATTATCCCTGTCGAGCTGAATCGTTAAGGGCAGCGACTGCCCGCCCCGACCGGTGGCCACTCGTTACGCTCGATGGTTTCATAAAGTCTCCCTTATAGTTGGCATCGCGGTAGCTCTGAAGGCGCCAAAGCCGCTGCTGGCTCGCCTCAAGCCCCAAGTGTCGAAACGGGGCCGTGCCGGTGGCAGATTTTCGACCAGTCTGGCACCAACTTGACCAGCCTGAGAGGCGTCAATTGCGGAAAAATCACGTTTTACTCCCCGGGCCAGATTGCCCGGACGTTGAGTTCGCCCAATTGAGTCCCTGATTAGTAGAGCTGGCGCGCAGTTTGCTTTTGCCCGCACGAACAACTGCCAACCAGATTGAGCAGGACTCCCAAAGATGTTCGTCGCTCGTGCCAAGGTGTTTGTCCCGGTGCGATTCGCAGGTTGTCACCAACAGCTCAGCAAGGCGTAATGCAAACACTGGACCAGCGATCAACGAGTGGGGCCAATGGCCGCATAACCGTACCATCGCGTGGCAGTCCGCGTGGAGAGATCCCAGGCAGTGACCGAATTGGCCGCATTGACGGAAAGACAAGCATCTCTGTGTCTTAAGTTGCTCGTGCAAGGATTCACGCAATAATGACGGTCGAGCTTCAACCTCAGCCAAATACCGAGGCCGGCGGGCTTCGGGGAGCCTTTAAACAAATGTCTACGATCTTGGTCATCGATGATGATCGAGCGGTCCGGTACTTCATCGAAGAGACGTTTAAATCGACCGACGTCAAGGTGTGCGCCGCCAGCACGGCCGCCGAGGGCCTTGAACTGCTCGAACGCGTGCGGCCGGAGGTCGTCCTTTTGGACGTCATGCTCCCCAAGTCCTCGGGGCTCGAGGTTTTCGAGCAGGTTCGCCAGTTCGATCCGAAGTTGCCGGTCATCTTCATCACGGCCTCGGGCGACAGCCATACGGCGATCGAAGCCATGAAGGGAGGGGCCTACAACTACCTCTACAAGCCGCTCAACGTGGCCCAAGTGCGCCACTATGTAAACCAAGCCATCGAGACGCGGAGGCTGATGCTGGTGCCGGTCACAATGCAGTCGGGCAACGGCGAAAGCACGGGCTCCGACGCGCTAGTGGGCTGCAGCCCGCAAATGCTCGAAGTATACAAAGCCGTGGGCCGCGTAGCGCCCCAAGACGTGACCGTGCTCATACTGGGCGAAAGCGGTACGGGCAAGGAGCTGATTGCCCGGGCGATCTACCATCATAGCCAGCGTGCCGCCGGCCCGTTCTTGGCCGTCAATTGCGCGGCCATTCACGAGACCTTGCTGGAAAGCGAGCTGTTCGGCCACGAAAAAGGCGCGTTCACCGGCGCCGATCAGCGGCGCATCGGCAAGTTCGAACATTGCTCGGGCGGCACGCTGTTCCTCGACGAAGTCGGCGACATGTCGCTCGCCGTGCAAAGCAAGCTGCTACGCATCTTGCAGGAACAGCGTTTTGAACGCGTGGGCGGAAACGTCACGATTCAGACCGACACCCGGGTCATCGCGGCAACCAACCATAACTTGAAAGAGATGGTCGAAGAGGGCACCTTCCGGGAAGACCTCTATTACCGGTTGAATGGCTTTACGATCGAATTGCCGCCGCTCCGTCAGCGAGACGGCGACGTTCAGCTACTCATCGAGCATTTCCTCTGGACTTGCAGCCGCAAGATGGACAAGGAAGTTCACACGATCGCCCCGGCGGCGCTCGAACTGCTGCTCGAGTATTCCTGGCCGGGCAACGTGCGAGAGCTGCAGAGCGTGATCATGCAAACGCTGCTGCAAACGATTGGCCCGGTCGTACTGCCGGAGTTCTTGCCCAAGGCGATACGCGAACGGCGCGGTTCGGTGGTAACTGCGACGAGCGCCAAAACGCCGCTGTCGGGCGAGCTCGAAACGTTCATCGACCAGCGAATTTCCGCCGGTTCGCAAGACGTTTACGCCAACGTGCTCGAAGTCGTCGAGCGCTGCCTGTTGCGCCGCGTGCTCACCAGCACCGACGGCAACCAGTCGAAGGCAGCCAAGATCCTCGGCATTTCGCGGGCCAGCCTGCGGCACAAGCTGCACTCGCTGCACATCTCGATGGAGCACGTCGTGAATATCGACGTCACGCAATCGGAGGCCGACGAAGCCGAAGATACGCCAGCCGTCAGTTAGCGCAACGGATTGCCCATCGCACGAGCCTGGTAACGCCCACGACGCACGGGGTTCGGCAATCCGCCGGCCGCACCCTCGCTGGGCGTCGTGTCGGCAGGCTTACCGCTCATTGCTCCCTCGGGCGACACCGCGCTGGTGAGCACGGGTCCCGTCACGGCGCGGTGCTCGCGCAAACGCACCGGATTGGGCCGGGGGTCGGCCCCGATGGCTTCCGAAGTTTCAACCGTTTCGGTCGCCACCGACTCGATGACCATGGTCGCCCGCGGCGTCACGGCTTGATCGCTGACCACGGCCGGCCGCTGATGGGCGGGCTCGGCTTGCACGATCGTCGGCTTCCGCGGATCGGCCGACCGCGCCGTGTCGCGCGCTCGCTTCGTCGCGGACTTGCCAGCGGCTCTGCTGTCGACCTTCGTGCGGTCGGCGCCAAGGGCCGTAATCGTCGTCGAGGCCGGCCGATTCGGCTTGTCCACCGTTTCGGGCTGCTCGGACTTGCCCGCCAATTGTTTGGGCGCCGTCCACTGCCCCTTGGGACTGGCAGGCTTGCGCTCCACGACCTTGGCCGCCGGCTGCGGAGTCGCTTTGCGTACAGTCAACTTCTCGCCGACGGGTGGCGCGGTTGTCGTGCTGCGAGTGCGACGGGTGGTCGAACGCAGGTCGGCCACGGCCGGCTGCCCTATGGGCGCAGGCAGCGACTCTTTCACACTCTCGGTGCTATTGGGCTTGCCGACCGGAGGGCTGGGCAGAGCGAGCTTTTCAACCGCCGGACGCGCCGACTGCGGCTGCAATCGCCCTTCCGAGCGAATCGGGTCGTCGAGCATAGCCGCTTTCGGGGCCGCTTCCGGCGCGGCCGGTTGTTGGGCCACCTGAGGCTCGTTTTCCGGCACGGCCGGCGGCACGGGCACAACGGCTGGCGTCCGCGAGAACAAAGCCTTGGAGCGCGGACGCTCGGCCACTTCGGGCACGGGCTCGAGCGCGGCCGGGGGCAAAGACTGCGGCGTGGGCGCCGCCGCCGAATGGGCCGGTGGCGATTGTTGACCGGCCGTAGCGCCAGCGGGCGGACGGTTTTTCGGCATGTACTTCGACCACCCCGTATCGCCATAGCGGTCCGGTTGGTTATCACCGTTCAAATAGCGTGAGAACTTCGAACGCGGC
>CAZPED010000231.1:0-6181 GCA_964585335.1 uncultured Planctomycetaceae bacterium
CGACAACGGCACGCCGGTCTTCAAGGAAGCGGTTGCGCGATTCATGCACCGCGAGTACGGCGTCGAGCTCGACCCGGCGACGCAGGTGAACCACTGCATCGGCTCAAAGTCGGGCCTCGCGATCTTCCCGGCCTGCTTCATCAACCCGGGTGACGTCACGCTGATGACCGTGCCCGGCTACCCGGTGGCCGGCACGCACACCAAGTACTACGGCGGCAGCGTTTACGCCCTGCCGCTGCTGGCGAGCAACGACTTTCTGCCCGACCTCGACTCGGTGCCGGCCGACATTCGCGCCCGGGCCAAGCTGCTCGTGCTCTGCTATCCGAACAGCCCGACGGGCAAGGTGGCAACGCGCGATTTTTACCAGCGGGCCATCGAGTTTGCGCAGAAGAACGAGATCGTGATCGTGCAGGACGCCGCCCACATTATGCTGACCTATGAGGGGGCGCCCCTAAGCTTCCTGTCGGTGCCGGGAGCCAAGGAGGTGGGGGTCGAGGTGCACTCGATGTCCAAGGGTTTCCACATGATCGGCTGGCGGCTGGGCTGGGTTTGCGGCCACGAGCGCATCGTGCAGGCCTTTGCCGACGTGAAAGATAATAGCGATTCGGGCCAGTTCATGGCCATTCAAAAGGCCGGTGCCGCGGCGCTCGACGACGCCACGATTCCCCAGCAGGTGCGGGCCAAGTACGAGCGGCGCTGCCGCAAACTGGTCGACGTGCTCAACCGCTGTGGCTTCACCTGCCGGATGCCGGGCGGCTCGTACTTCATTTACGGCCGCAGCCCCAAGGGCATCGCGGGCGGGCCGACGTTCGAAACCGCCGAAGCAGCCAGCCAGTACCTGATTACCGAGCACTCGATTTGCACGGTGCCCTGGGACGACGCCGGCGCGTTCCTGCGGTTTTCGGCCACCTACGAGGCGCCGGACGAAGCCGCGGAAGACGCGCTGATGGCCGAAACCGAGCAGCGGCTGAAACAGATTCAGCCGATATTCTGAGCGCCGATCGACGTCTGCTCGAGCGTTTGCGCCAGGCGAATCAGTTCGGCCCGCGAGTGGGCATTGAGCTTGCGCATCAGGCTGGCGCGGCGGAGCTGGATCGTGCGGAGACTCAAGTCGAGCTTCAGCGCGATCGCCTTGTCCGGCTTGCCTTCAGCGGTCAGTTCCAGCACCTGGCGCTCGTCGGGGGTGAGCCGCTCGTAGCGGGCCACCAGCTCGCGGCGCTGCTCGTGCGACTCGCGCTGGCGGGCATCGAGATCGACTGCCTTGCGCACGCTGTCCATCAGGGCCGAACCGCGGTAGGGCTTTTCCAGAAAGTCGATCGCCCCGGCTTTCATGGCCGAAACCGCGGCCGGAATGTCGCCGTGGCCGCTGATCATGATGATTGGCACGTGAATGTTCCGCGCCGAAAGCTCGGCGATCACGTCCAGCCCGCTGATTTGCGGCATGCGCAGGTCGAGCACGACGCAACCTGGTTGGGGGGCGCGGTAGCCGTCGAGGAACTCGCGTCCCGAGGCGTAACACTCGACTTGCAGGTTCATCGACTGGATTAGCGCCACGAGGGATTCGCGGACCTGATCGTCATCATCAACGACCGTTACGGTTGGCACCATGGACATCGCTCTCTCCTGACATTGGCAACGTGAATCGGAATGTGACGCCCTGTTCCGGGTTCGGCGTCACCCACAAGCGTCCTCCATGATCCTCGACAATCGAGCGGCTGATGGCCAACCCGACCCCCAATCCATTGGGCTTGTTGGTAAAGAACGCTTCAAAAACGCGTTCGAGGTTCTCGGCGTCGATTCCCTCGCCCAGATCCTCGACGGATACTTCCAGTTTGCCGCCCTGGGGCTGGGTGCGAATGGTCACCGTGCGCTGGCAAGGCGAGTTGCTGGCCATGGCCTCGTAGGCGTTGCGCAGCAAGTTGACCAACACCTGCTGAATCTGGATGCGGTCGACCGTGACGAAATGGTCCGCCAACGGCTCCCAGCGGACGCGCATGTTCTGCAGACGCGTTTCGGCTTCGAGCAGGTCGATCACTTCCTCGACCAACTCGCGGGTTACCACGGTCGAGCGCTTGGGCTCGCTTTTGCGGGTGAAACCGCGGAGGCGGCGAATCATTTCGGCGGCGCGGTGCGTATTCGCGGCGATCTTGTCGAGCCAGGCAATCAGCTTTTCGTCTCCCGCGCGCTCTCCTGACTGGATGGCTCGCAGGCAGCTTTCGGCGTAGTTCGAAATTGCCGTCAGCGGCTGGTTCAACTCGTGAGCCAGCCCGGTCGCGATTTCGCCCATCGTGCTGACGCGCGCGATGTGAGCCAGCTCGGCGCGGTGCATGTGCGCCACTTCCTCGGCGCGGCGGCGCTCGCTGACGTCCATGATCGTGCCGATCATGCGTGCCGGCTGGCCATCCTCGTCGAGCATCACGAACCCACGGTCGAAGACGTCGGCATAGCTGCCGTCCGCGCGGCGAAACCGGTACTCGACGTTGCACTGTTGCGAATTGGACGTACCAGGCGAAGGTATCTCGGCCAGCACGCGCTGGCGGTCGTCCTCATGGATCCGCTCGAGCCACCAATCGATGTCGACACCCACCTCGTCGAGTTCATAGCCGAACAGAGTGTGAAAACCCTCGCTGCGCCAGACGTGCCCTTTGCGCAAGTCCCAATCCCAGATGGCGTCGCGCGTGGCCCGGCCCGCCAGGCGAAAGCGCTCTTCGCTCTCGCGAAGCTTGGCCTCGGCGTTTTTCAGGGCCGAGACGTCCATGATCGACCCGACCATCCGCACCGGCTGTCCCTCTGGATCGCTGATGATGTAGCCGCGATCGAAAACGTGGGCGTATGTGCCGTCGAGCCGGCGCATCCGATACTCGAGGGCCCACTGCTGCGTCTCGTCGTGCGCGGGCGCCGGCATCATGCCCAGTATCCGTTCGCGGTCGTCAGGATGGATGTTGTCGCGCCACCACTCGATCGGGCTTTGCTTGCCGCCGGGTGCGCCAAAGCGCGATTCGTAAGCCTCGTTGCGCCAAATGCGGTCCGCGCGAAGGTCCCAATCCCAAATGGCCTCTTTCGTGGCCGAGGCAATCAGCTCGAACCGCTCCTGGCTCTCGCGTAGCTGCTGCTCGTACTGCTTGCGGACGGTGATGTCCTGCCCCGTGGCAAAGTAGACCTTTTGCTCGAGGCAGGGCACCGCGTTCCACAGAATCCACTTGTAGTTGCCGTCCTTGCAACGGATGCGAACTTCCATGCCCGTGACGTCGCGGCCTTCGAGCAAGCGTTTGCCGGAGGCCACGGCCGTGGGAATATCCTCGGGGTGGACGAGCGGCGCCAGCGGCAGCGACATCATTTCTTCGTACGGATAGCCGAGCACGCCGCACCAGGCCGGGTTCCAGCGCTTCATATAGCCGTCCAGCCCGATGATGCAGAACAGGTTGAGCGACTGCTCGAACATCCGATCGCGCTCTTCCTCGGCGCGCTTGCGATCCGAGATTTCCACATGCACGACGATGGCGCCAAAGTGTTCGCCCTCGCGCACGGTGCCGGCGAGCACCTTGAACCAGCGTTTGCGATCGCCCGCGTGATACGGATACTCGGCGGCAAACGTATCGCGCTCGCCGCGGATCACGGCGCCGATGCCGCCGGTTAGCTTCTCGGCCCCGTCCGCGCCGGCGGCCAGCGCCTGCTCGCAAATCTCGAGGTAGTTCATACCCTCGACAAAGCCGGCACTCTGAAACGGATTCTCATAGGCGTGGTGGCGCCACGCACGATTCACCATGCGAATCGTGCCGCTGGCGTCCAGAAACGCGGCATTGACCGATAGCGCGTTGAGGATGCGCCCGTAAGCCGCCGCCACCGGCGCCTCGGTAGTGGCCATCGCCGTGCTAGTCGCGCGGGTGCGAAACGATTTGCTCAAGCGCTTGGCCAACTCGTCGGTCGAAAGCGGCTGGCTGCCCAGATAGTCGGCGGCGCCGCGCTTGATGGCTTCGACCGCCAGCGCCTCGTTGCCTTGAGCCGTCATGATAACCACGGGCCTGGTAACTCCCGCGGCGCTGAGCCGGTCGAGCAACTCGAGCGGCTGCAGTCCCCAGGGGCGCAAGTCGCTCACGATCAAATCGACCGATTGTTCGCGCAGGGCCTGCTCGAAATCGTGAGGCGTGCCGGCTCGCAGCAGGCGGAAACGGCCATCGGACTGCGCCATCAGCAACCGCTCGTCACTGGCAGCCACGTCGTCAACGAGCAGCAGCGCGACGGGCGCTAGCTGGTCGAGACCGGGCGCCGATTCGCTCAGCAAAGGTCCCCGCATTTGGCTACCGCTCCCTGGGAGTCGTTTGCGCGTTACCCCTGCACGGGGCTGAATACGAGTCTGGGCCGCCGCCCTCAGTAGTCGGCCCGGTGAGTCAGCAAAACACACCGCTGGCCAATGTATCCGAGGCGATTCCCTTATTTTACTCGGAACCGCCGCCGGGGAAACTACGAACCCTGACCGGTGGGTCGTCAGCGTGACTTGATTTGGCCGGCCAATTGGGCAAAAATGAGTCAACTTTTTGCGGAATTCCGCGGGCAAGCGCCACATTGGCCGGCTAGCGAATTGCCCGCTCCTTTTGGCAGACGGACCCCGACACGTGGTTGACCAGATCTCCCAGCTCCAGCACGATCTTACGGACCAATACGTCGTTGTCGATGCTCGCATCCCCGAGTTGCAGCGATTCGACGGCCATGTTGGGCAAGTCAAAACGGTGAACATGAACGGCCGGGCCTTGGTGCAATTCGAGGCCTGGAACAACATCGGTTGGTACGACATTGACCCCGGTTATTTGAAGGTCGTGCCCAAGCCCGAGGCTGGCGAAGCCAAGAAGCACGAAGCCCGCAAAGAGACGGCGCCCAAGCCGGCTGCCAAGGCAGCCGCTGCGCCCGCGGGCGACAAAAAGCTGTCGCCACTCGAAATGGCCCGCATGCAAGGCGCGGCCAAAGGTGGCGCTGCCAAACCGGCGCCGGCTGCCGGCGCCAAATCGACGGCCGATATTCTGGCTGCCGCGCGTGGCAAGGCGGCCGCCCCCGCGGCTCCAGCAGCCCCCGCCGGCGGCAAGATGAGCACGGCCGACATTCTGGCCGCTGCCCGGGCCAAGAAGGCCGGTGGCGAAACAGGTTCGGCCGAAGCACCCGCAGCGGCCCCGGCTGAAGCCCCCAAGCCCGCGGCTGCCAAGCCCAAGCCGGCTGCCGCGGCCCCCACGCTCACGCCTGGGCAGCGTCCCAGTGTCAGCGAGATCCTGGCCTGGTGCCGACAGCACGACACAAAGTAGCGCCGGCTGCGCCATAACGGCCGGCCAGTCGACCAAGGATGGTGGACGGCCATGCTCAGCGACGAAATCCGCCGACGACTGGCTGAAATCCATCGCCTGCCCGCCGCTAGCACTCCGATGCCCCCTTTGGCCAGCACCGCTGCACCACTGCGCGTCGCCCACCTCGCCGCCGACGACAAACTGTGGGAGCACGCGCACGAGTGCGAGACCCCCGCGGGCCGGCACCTGCGGCTGCTCCGACCGCTCGGCACGCTTTGCCCCGCGTGGGAGCCGCGCCGGCCAATCGCCCCGCCCACAGACACGTCGACAGCCCAGATTCACCCGGAATTAGCGGCCGTGGCGGCAAGCTTTCCGGCCGCAACGATGTTTCTGGACCTGGAAACCTGCGGATTCGCTGGAGCCCCCATCTTTCTGGCCGGGCTGGTTTGGCTGCGCGACGGGCAATTGATGCTCGATCAGCTCTTGGCCCGCAATTACACCGAGGAACGGGCGCTGCTGCTGTCGCTTTGGGAAGTGGCCAGCGGCAATCAGGTGCTGGTGACGTTCAACGGCAAGAGCTTTGACTGGCCAATGGTGCACGACCGCAGCACGCGACATCATTTGGGGCGCGACCGTCGCGGTAGCACGCGCCCCGCGACCGCAAGCTGGCAGCCAGGGCAAGCGCTAGAACGACACGTGCCGCGGCCCGAACTGACGCATTGCGATTTGCTGCACCATGCCCGTCGGCGCTGGAAACACGTGCTGCCGAACTGCCGGTTGCAGACGCTCGAGCGCTATATCTGCAATCGGGCTCGCCACAACGATCTGCCGGGCTCGGAAGTGCCCGCGGCCTACCACGAGTACGTGCGCAGCGGGACGACCCAAAAGCTCGAGGCCATTTTGCATCAAAA
>CAZPED010000232.1:0-6161 GCA_964585335.1 uncultured Planctomycetaceae bacterium
CGTAGACGGCGCCGCCACGAATGCCGCCGCCAGCCAGCAGCCCGCTATAGCAGACCGGCAAATGATTGCGGCCACCGCCGCCACCGCCCGGCTCGATCCGCGGGTTGCGGCCGAACTCGCCCACCCAGGCCACGATCGTCTCGTCGAGCAAACCCCGCTGGTCGAGGTCTTCGAGCAGCGCCGACAGCGCCTGGTCGGCCGGCGGAATCAGGTCTTCCTTCAGCCGCGAAAAGTTGTGGCCATGCGTGTCCCAGAAGTTCTTGCCGTCGTTGTGCCAATTGACCGACACCAGCGGCACTCCGTGCTCGACGAGCCGCCGGGCCAAGAGCACGCACTGACCGTGAATGTTGCGGCCATAGCGGTCGCGCACCGCCGCCGGCTCCTGAGCAAGGTCGAACGCCTTGCGCGAATCGGCCGCCGTCAGCAGGCTAAATGCCTGCTGCTTGAGGCCGGTCACGTCGGCTTCGCCCAACTCGGCCCGCTGGCGGTCGATCGAATCGAGCAGCGCGTGACGCGAGTCGATGCGGTCGTAACTGACGCCGTCAAGCAGGCTCAACTCTTGCACGCGCCAGTCAGGATGATTCGGATCGCCCGAGACGAGCAAGGGATCGAACTTGTGCCCGAGCCAGCCGCCGTTTTGGCCAGGCGCGCGGCCGCCGGGTGCCGCGGGATGAAAGGCCATCCACGGCAACGTGACGAATGCGGGGAGCGTGTTGGGGCCGCTCTTGAGCCGTGCCAGCATCGAGCCCAGGTGCGGCGTGTCGCGATCGCTGGGGGGCGCGGCATCGCTTTTGAGCGTCGGCGCCAGGTGTCCCGTCAGCGTCATGTGACCGCTCGATAAGTGTGCCGGATCGTCGTGGCACAGCGAGCGAACGATCGCCAGCTTGTCGGTCAGGCCGGCCAGGCGGGCAAAATGCTCGCTGATCTGCGTGCCGGGCACCTTGGTTGAAATGGGCTGGAACGGCCCGCGAACTTCGGCCGGCGCCGCCGGTTTAGGGTCGAACGTGTCGATCTGACTGGGACCGCCCCACATGAACAGAAAGATGCAACGCTTGGCCTTGCCAAAGCCGGGCAGGCCGCTGGCGGCAACGCTTTCGGCCCGGGCTTGCGCCTGCCACAGTTGCGGTAACCCCAGGCCCAGCAGTCCGAGTCCCCCGGCTTGCAGGATCTGGCGACGATTGGGCGCGCCGGCCTGCCAGCGGCGGAAATCGGCACAGGCCCCGGGGGCAACGGAACGCGCAGGGGCGCTAAGACGGGTTCGCGTCATAGTGGTGTTCAATCAGTTCCAGGCGGGCGGGATCGGCTTGAACCGGGCGGGCGAACGCATCGGCGTGGGTGAATGCATTGTAAGCTTCCGACTGCCGGCCCGCCAGATGGAAATCGCGCAAAGCCCAGGGGCCTATTGCACATCAGCTTGCGCATCACGGTCGCAGGCGATAAAGTTGGCCAAAGGCGCTGATGAACTTCCGCCGGCACTTGCAGACGCATATCGACATATCATGACTCAACTTGCCTTTGACCCTGACGAAGCAATCGCTGCGCTCAGTCGCGCCGATCGTAAACTGGCGCGCGTGATTCAAAAGGCCGGGCCCTTCACCCACCGGCCGGAAAAGATGCAGAGCCCATTTCAGTCGCTGTTGCGGGCGATCGTCTATCAGCAGCTGTCGGGCAAGGCCGCGGCTACGATCTTTGGCCGCGTGGCGACGCTGATGCCTGGACGACGGGGACTGAACGCGGCCGCGCTGCTCGAAGTTCCGGATGAAAAGTTGCGGGCCGCTGGGCTCTCGGGCAGCAAGGTGCTATCGGTCAAGGATCTGGCCGCAAAGACGCTCGACGGCACCGTGCCCACGCTCGCCAGGCTGAAGAAGATGGACGATGCCGAGATTATCGAGCGGCTGGTGCAAGTCCGCGGCATCGGGCAGTGGTCGGTCGAGATGCTGCTGATTTTTCGCCTGGGACGACCCGACGTGTTACCGACAAGTGACCTGGGTGTGCGGAAGGGATTCATGCTCACTTACGGCACCGACGACTTGCCGCACGTTAAGCATTTGCTCGAGCACGGTGAACGCTGGCGGCCGTTTCGTTCGGTGGCCAGCTGGTACATGTGGCGGGCCGTCGACCTGGCCCAGAGCAAGCCGAAAGCGAAGTCGTAGTGCGCGGCCCAGCAAGGCAGGTCTCAAGCCAGCAGCTTGGTTACCACGTTGCCGCCCACGTCGGTGAGCCGGAAATTGCGGCCTTGGAAACGGTACGTGAGCTTCAAGTGGTCCAGCCCCAGCAAGTGCAGGACCGTGGCTTGCAGATCGTGCACGTGGACGCGGTCTTCGACGGCGTAGTAGCCTAGCTCGTCGGTGGAACCAATCGTCTGACCGGTCCGCACGCCGCCGCCAGCCAGCCACATGGTGTAGCCGTCGACGTGGTGATCGCGGCCGACCAGGTCGCGCGGCTCGCCCATCGGGGTGCGGCCAAACTCGCCGCCCCAGATGACAAGCGTGTCGTCGAGCAGTCCGCGCTCTTTAAGGTCGCGGACGAGCGCCGCCGAGGGACGATCGACTTCGCCACAGCGAGCATCGAGCGGCTCGCCCAGGTGCGTGTCCTTGTTGCCGTGGTGGTCCCAGTCGGTGTGGTAAAGCTGCACGAAGCGAACGCCGCGCTCGATCAGACGCCGGGCCAGCAGGCAGTTGTTGGCAAACGACGGCTTGCCGGGCTCGGCGCCATAGGCTTCGAGCGTTTGTCGGCTCTCGCCCGACAGGTCGATGAGCTCCGGCGCGCTCGACTGCATGCGATAGGCCATTTCGTAGGCCGAAATGCGAGTGGCGATCTCGGGGTCGCCCACGGTCGCCAGCCGCTCGTGGTTTAGCTTGTGTACGGTGTCGAAGAATTCGCCCTGCCGGGCGGCGCTGATGCCTGGCGGGTTCGACAGATTGAGAATCGGTTCGGGGCCCGGCAGCAGCGGCACGCCCTGGTAAGCCGTGGGCAAGAAACCGCTGCCCCACAGCGGATTGCCGCCCCGTGGTCCACGCGGGCCCGATTGCAGCACCACGAAACCCGGTAGGCTGCGCGACTCGCTGCCGATGCCGTAGGTGAGCCAGGCGCCCATGCTGGGCATGCCGAAGCGGCTGGAGCCCGTGTTGACGAACAACTTGGCCGGGCCGTGATTGAACACGTCCGTGACCATGCTCTTGATGATGCACACGTCGTCAACAATCGAAGCCAGGCCCGGCAGCAAGTCGCTCAGCTCGGCGCCGCACTGCCCGTGCCGGGCGAATTTTCGCCGCGTGCCCAATAGTTTGGCGTCGCCTTTGATGAAGGCGAATCGCTTATTCTTGGTGTACGACTCGGGAACGACTTGCCCGTCGAGCTCCTGGAGCTTGGGCTTGTAGTCGAACAGCTCCAGCTGACTGGGGCCACCGGCCATGAACAGGAAGATTACCCGCTTGGCCTTGGCGGCGAAGTGGGGCGCGCGGGGGGCTAGCGGGTTTTGTGAATCGGGCGGCTGTGTCGCTCCCCACGCGTCGCCGGCCAGCATCGAGCCGAGCGCGATCGAGCCGAGCCCCACCCCGCAGTCGGCAAAAAAATGGCGACGCGTTTGCGCCTGAAGCAGCGCCGCTACTGACCACCGATCTCGCATGCGATCACTCCCGGGTAATGAACTCATCGAGATTCAGTAAGACCCGCGCTACCATGGTCCAGGCCGCGGCCGTAGCCCGGTCGGTGCCGGCGGCCAGGTTGCCCGGCGAAACCAGTTCCGCGTCCTGCTTGTCGGCGGCAAAATGGCTGCGCTGCGAGTCGAAGTATTGCCGGAGCGTCGTCGACTCGACGGCCGAGGGCTCGCGGGCAAAGCAGCGGCGGAAGGCCTCGCGAATGCGGCCGGCCTCGTCGAGCCCCGCATTGCCGTACAGGCTGGCCGCGAAGCCTTGGGCGAATTCATAAAACGAGCGGTCGTTCGCCAACGTCAGGGCCTGCAAGGGCGTGTTCGAGCGCGGACGCCGGGTGCAAGCCACGACGGCCTCGGGCGCATCAAAGGTCTTCAAAAACGGATAAGGACTCGATCGCCACAGATACGTGTACATACCGCGCCGATAGCGATCGCCGTCCTTGTTCTCGCCCCAGAACTTGACCTGTTGCGTGAAGCGATAAATTCCTTCCGGCTGCGGAGGATAGACGCCCGGGCCGCCCAGTTCGTCGCACAGCAGTCCGCTGGCGGCCAAGGCCGCGTCGCGGATGGTTTCAGCTTCGAGCCGCAGCCGCTGTTGCCGGCCCAGCAACTTGTTGTAGGGATCGGCTGCGGACAGGTCGGCGCGCACGGCCGACGACTGACGATACGTCGCGCTGGTCACGATCAGCCGGTGCAGCGCTTTCAGGCTCCAGCCTTGATCAATGAATTGCACGGCCAGCCAATCGAGCAGCTCGGGATGCGTGGGCAATTCGCCTTGCAGGCCGAAGTCGTTTTCCGTAGCGACCAGCCCCTGGCCAAAATACGTTTGCCAGACGCGATTGACCGTGACCCGCGCGGTGAGCGGATGACGCGGTTCGAACAGCCACCGGGCAAAATCGAGCCGGTCGACGCGTTGGCCGCTGCCCTTCAGCGGTGGCAGCACGGCCGGCACGCCAGGTTCGACCGGCGCACCGGGCTGCAGAAAGTCGCCGCGGACGTGAATCGCCGTGGCGCGCGGTTTGTCGCGCTCGCGCATCACCAGCGTCGTCGTTACGGCCTTGCTCATTTGCTGATAGTTTTGCTTCAGCTCGGCAATTCGGTTGGCCAGCGGCACACGCTCGGGATCGATTTTCTGGTAGGCCTCGGTGAGCACCTTGCGTTGCTCATCGCTACGGCTTTCGCGCGCAACCGCGAGTGCTGCGCGCACGGGGGCCGACAATTGGTCGAGCTCCGGCTGGGGAGCGCCAGCCGGCTCGGCGATGAGCCTGGCGAACTTGTTTTCCCACTCGGTTTGCCGGGTGCCAATGTTGGCGTCGACTTCGCCCAGTCGCTTTTCGGATTGCGCGATTTCGGCCTTGAGGGCCGGCATTTCCTTGGACTGTTGGTCGGAAGGCACCTGCAACGTCGGTTCGTCGGCGTTGTTGAAAATGGCGAACAGCTCGTAGAATTCTCGCTGCGAAATCGGGTCGTACTTGTGATCGTGACAGCGTGCGCATCCCAAGGTCAGCCCCAGGAACACGGCTCCGGTCGTGTTGACGCGGTCGACCACGGCCTCGATGCGGAACTGCTCGGGATCGGTGCCCCCTTCTTCGTTCACCAGCGTGTTGCGGTGGAATCCGGTCGCGATGAGTTGGTCGCGCCGGGCGTCTGGCAGCAAATCGCCGGCCAACTGCTCGATCGAAAAGTCGTTGAACGGCAGATCGCGGTTCAGCGCGTCAATCACCCAGTCGCGATACTTCCAGATCGATCGCGCGCCGTCGATCGTATAGCCGTTGGAATCGGCATAGCGGGCGGCATCCAACCAGTGGCGCCCCCAGCGCTCGCCGTAATGGGGCGAGGCCAACAGACGCTCCACCAGGCGCTCGTAGGCGTCGGCGCTCGTGTCTGCCAGAAAACGATCGACTTCCGCGACCGACGGCGGGAGGCCCAGCAGGTCGAAGCTCAGCCGCCGGATGAGCGTGGTCCGGTCGGCCTCGGGCGAAGGTTTCAGCCCCGCGACTTCGAGACGCGCCAGGACGAAGCGATCCAACTCGCTGCGCGGCCAGGCGGTGTCACGCACTGGGCTAGCAGCGCCATGCCGTAGCGGTTGAAACGACCAATGGTCGCTGGTTCGCTTGGCCGCGGGGTCGGCGAGCTTGGGAACCTTGGCCCCTTGGTCGATCCAAAGTTTTACGAGTTCGATTTGGGCGGAGTCGAGCCCGGGCCCCTTGGGCGGCATCTTCGAGATCAGGTCGCCGCCGCCACTGATGGCTTGCACCAGCAGGCTGTCGCTCGATTTGCCCGCCACAACCGCCGGACCGCTGTTGCCGCCGGCGACGGCCAGCGCGCCTTGATCGAGTTGCAGTCCAGACTCTTGCTTCTGCGGCCCATGGCACTCGGCACAATGGGCCAGGAAGATGGGGCGTATCTGGCGGTCGAAGTCGACGGGTGCGTCTGCCAGCGAGCTGCCGGCTCCCAGCGTTGCAGCGGCCACGGCCAGCAACAAGGCGAGACGAACACCAGGTCG
>CAZPED010000233.1:0-6152 GCA_964585335.1 uncultured Planctomycetaceae bacterium
CGTGCTTGTTGATGTGCTCGCGGCCCCCCTCGACGACGATCATCGTGCCGTCGTCGAGGTAGCCCACGCCCTGGCCGGCTTCTTCGCCGTGCTTGACGATTCGCACTTCGAGGTTCTCTCCGGGCAGGACGACGGGCTTGAGCGCGTTGGCCAGATCGTTCAGGTTGATCACTCCCACGCCGTGCAGCCGGGCCACCGTGTTGAGGTTGTAATCGTTCGTCACGATTTTGCCCTGCAAGTACTTGGCCAACAGCACCAGCTTGAGGTCGACCGGCTGGCCGGCAAACTCGGGCAGCTCGCGGTCGTAGATCTTGAAGTCGACGTCGGGGCTGTTGCTCAGCCGGTTGAGAATGTCGAGCCCGCGGCGTCCCCGGCTGCGGCGCAGCTTGTCGGCGCTATCGGCAATGCCTTGCAGCTCGGAGATCACGAACCGCGGCATGATCAACTGGTTGTCGAGCACCCGAGTCTCGACGACGTCGGCAATCCGGCCGTCGATGACGACGCTGGTATCGAGCACGTAGGGCTTCAGGCCTTTGACTTCCTTGACGAATTCCACGTAGGGAATGATGAAGCGGAAGTCGTCCTTGGTCTGCAGCAAAAAGCTGATGCAGATATAGCAGAGGATCATGCCCAGGATGAGTGAGGTCCACTGCGTGGCTGGTCCCTTGTCGGGCAGCACCGAGCTAAACGCCAGGCGCAATACGTAGGTGAGAAACAACCCCACGATCAGCCCGATGTAGACGGCCGACACCGTATCGAGTTGCTTGCGTCGAACCATCATGTCGACGGCAATCACCGAGACGGACAGCAGGATGATGCCGCCAAAGGCCAGCCAGGGCAGATAGGCTGGCTCGCTGCCAAGCGCTTCGGACTGAATCAACTGGAAGCCCAGCCCCACGGCCACCATCAAAAAGACGAATCGCAGAATGACAAGCGCCATGCGGGCGAGCCCTGGAGGATTTGCGGGGGGCCGAGTTGCTTCAACGTCTATTCTAGGTGCCCCCCTGGGGACCTGCCAGTCCCGCCGCCTCAACCCGCGAACAATCGCTCGTATTCGCGCTGCGCGAAGCGATCGGTCATGTCGGCCAGGTAGTCGGCCACCGTGCGCCGCAAGCCGGTCGCCTCGATCCGCCGCTGAAACCGCTCCGGCAGCAGTTCGGGACGGGCGGCATAACCGTCAAACATCTCGCGAAGCGACGCCTGGGCTCGCTCGCGGTGAGCCAGCACGCCGGGGTGGCGGTACACCCGCTGCCGCAAAAATGCCTCCAGCTCCTGCTTTTGTTCGGCCAGCTCCGGGCTGGCTACTATCACGGTCGGCGCCCGCCGGGCCGCCCGCCGACGGTCGAGATCGCCCTGCGAGAGCCGCGCGCTGGCGCGGGTAAGCAAATCGCCGACCTGCCAGTCGATTAGTTCGTGCAACACGGCGCGGCGCAGCTCGTGCCCCTGCAAATCGGCAGCGCGGCGGCGCACGCGCCGCGCCGCCGCGGCCCACAGGCTCGTGGTCAACAGGTCATCGAGCGATAGCAACTTGAGCTCCAGGGCGTCGTCGGCATCGTGCGTGTCGTAGGTGATGCTGTCGGCCGCCTCGACCACCTGGGCCTCGAGCAGTGGCCGCAGCTGGGTATCGTCGTGCTCGATGCGCGTATGCTGGCTCTCGAGCACTTCGCGCGAAAGGTTCAGCCCCGGAAACTCGTAGTAGCGAGTCTCCAGCTCGCGCACGAGCCGCAAGGCCTGGGCGTTATGCGAAAAGCCTCCTGCGCCGGCCAGGCACTCGTCGAGCACGTCTTCGCCCGCGTGGCCGAAGGGCGGATGCCCCAGGTCGTGTACTAGCGCGAGCGCCTCGACCAGATCTTCGTTGAGCGCCAGCGCCCGGCCCACCGTGCGCGACACCGACGACACTTCGAGCGTGTGGGTCAGGCGCGTGCGGTGATAGTCGCCCAACTCGCCGGTGAACACTTGCGTCTTGGCGCTGAGGCGGCGATAGGCGGCGCTATGGATGATGCGGTCGCGGTCGCGCTGGAACGGACCGCGGTAGGGGTGGTCCGGCTCGGGATGTTCGCGACCGGCCGACTGCGCGCTGTGCATCGCGTAGGGCGCGAGCAAGGCTCGCTCGCGAACTTCAATCGATTCCAGCGGCGCGGCCATCGGCAATGAGGGTGCTCGGCGAGTCGGTTGGCGGCCCATTCGCGGCATGCCCGTACTTCGTGGGCCCTGGGTAGCTAACGTGCCGGCGGCTCGGCGCCGGTCTCGGCGGCGCTCAACAGGTCCCACAGCGCTTCGAGCGCCTGGGGAATAACCCGGGCGCCGGCCAGCACCGGCATGAAGTTGGTGTCGCCGCTCCAGCGGGGCACGATGTGCCAGTGCAAGTGGCCCGGCAGCCCCGCCCCGGCCGTGCGCCCCAGGTTCAGGCCGACGTTGAATCCCTGGGCGTTCATCAATCTTTCGAGCTGACCGACGTAGTGCGTGATCAACTGCTGCTGGTCAATCTGCTCGTGTTCGTTCAACTCGTCAAGCCGGCCCTTGTGCAGCCGGGGCGCCACGAGCAAGTGCCCGTTGTTGTACGGAAAGCGGTTGAGAATGACCACCGCATGCTCGCTGCGGCGGACCAGTAGGTTTTCGCGGTCGCGGTCGTCGGCCACGGCCCGGCAGATAAAGCACTCGGGATCGGCGCCCGGCAACAGCGGTAGCGCGCTGGGTGCCGCTGAAGCGGTCGCCCCGGCCTCGGGACCGCTTACGTAGCTCAACCGCCAGGGAGCCCACAGCTGTTCGTGCCGAACCAAAATTCTGCTCCCCCGAAAAACGCCCACGCCGCAATTGCCAATGTGCCGATCGACGCCCGAAGTCTAAGCCTGCCTGCGGGGCAAGACAAGGGGACTGGCCGACCACGTGCGGCCGCTGGCCCATTTACTGGCCCAGATAAGCGTCCTGCACCCGGCGGTCGTGCAGCAGGGCTTCGGCGCGATCGCTCATCGTAATCTGCCCCATTTCCAGCACGTAGCCGCGATGGGCCAGCTTGAGCGCCATTCGCGCGGCCTGCTCGACCAGCAAGATGGCCATACCCTCGTCGTTCAACCGCCGCACGACCTCAAAGATTTTGAGCACGATCAGCGGCGCCAGCCCCAGCGACGGCTCGTCGAGCAGCAGCAACTTGGGGCGCCCCATCAGCGCCCGGGCCACGGCGAGCATTTGCTGTTCGCCCCCTGAGAGCGTGCCGCCGGCCTGAGAGCGCCGCTGGGCCAGGATGGGAAACAACTCGAACGCCCGATCCAAATCGTACTGGATGGCCTGCTTGTCGTGGCGCGAGAACGCGCCCATTTGCAGGTTTTCGAGCACGGTCAACCGTGGAAAGATTTTGCGTCCCTCGGGCGAATGGCAGATGCCGCGGCGCATGATTTCGTGCGGCGGCAATTGCTGGATCTCGTGGCCGCCGAAACGCACGCAGCCCCGCCGCGGACGCAAGAATCCCGAGATGCCCATCAGCGTCGACGTTTTGCCGGCCCCGTTGGCGCCGATCAGGGCCACGATTTCGCGCGGCTCGACCGCCAGCGAGATCCCTTTAAGAACTTCGATCGGACCGTAGCCGGCGTGAAAATCCTCGACTTCGAGCAGCGCCATCAGCCCACCTCCTCGGCGCCGAGATAGGCGGCGATCACGCGGGCATCGCTGCGCACCTGTTCGGGGGTGCCTTCGGCAATCTTCACGCCGTACTCGAGCACGGCAATCCGGTCGGAAATACCCATCACCACGGCCATGTGATGCTCGATGAGCAGCACGGCACAGCCCCCCTGGCGAATGCGCTCGATCAGGCTGTTGAGCTCGAGCGATTCGGAGGGATTCATGCCCGCCGCCGGCTCGTCGAGCAAGATCAGCTCCGGCCCCGTGGCCAGCGCGCGGGCAATTTCCAGCCGCCGCTGATCGCCATAGGGCAGGTTCTTGGCCAGCAGGTTTTCTTTGCCCGCCAGACCGACGAAACCCAACAGCTGGCGGGCTTTGGCGCGGGCATCGCGCTCGTGCTTGCGCACTCCGGGCGTTTGCAGGGCCATCCGCAGCACGCCGCCGGCAATCTGACGATCCATTGCCGTCAGCACGTTTTCCAAAACACTCATGTGCTGAAACAAGCGAATGTTCTGGAAAGTGCGGGCAATGCCAGCCCGCGAGATTACCTCGGGCGTGCGCCGCGCGCGGCTCCAAACGGCCAGCGTGCCGGCGGCGCCCACAACGATGCCCAGCAGTAGCGACGCGATGGCCAGTCGGCGCCGGCGAGCGGGCTCGTGCGCCATCGCCGCGTACTTCTCGACCACCGCCTGGCCAACTTCCAGAGACTCGTAGCGGCCCAGTTCCTCGCCGTCGGCCGCGCGCAATACCCACTGGCCGTCGACCTGCCGCAGGGCAGCGGGCTCGGCAGCCGCCGCAATCAGTTGCTCCTGGCGAGCTTTAAGCGTCTCGGCCTCGGCTTCCGTCGGCGCAAAACCCAGCGTGCGGCGGCCGTCGCTGCTGCGCACGGCCCAGCGATTGCCGCGCACGCGGTCGAGTTCGAGTGCCCCGTGCCAGTAGTCGAGTGCGTCGTGCCACGCCGCGACGTACGAGAACGACTGTGCCGGGTCGGAAAAGTTGTGCTTGATCGTGGCCCGCCAGAGCGCATTGACGTCCAGGCTCAGCAGCGCCGCCGTCACGCCCGTAGACAACCCAACCAGCAGCGCGGCGATGGCCACCAGCCAGGTGAAGGGGCGCACCAACTGGCGGCCCCGGAACCGGATCGTGCCGGTCGTGGGTTCGTAAATCCCCGTAATCGCGTTAAAGACCGTGGTCTTGCCGGCGCCATTGGGGCCAATGATCGAAAAGATTTGCCGCTCTTCAACCGCGCAAGAGACGTTCTCGACGGCCGTCAGGCCGCCGAAACGCACCGTCACCTTGTCGAGCTCGAGCAGCGGCATCACTTATCCTCCGGCCGTGGCCGGCTCGCTCGGATTGCCGGTGGTAAGTTCTGCTTCGACCCGCGTCGAAGGAAGCAGTCCCTCGGGCCGGAACCGCATCATCAGGATCAGCGCGAGCCCAAAGATAGCCAGCTTCCAGTTGCTGAACGTCAGCAGCGAGTTACCCGTGGGATTGATGTTGGCCTTCTGGATCAAGCCATCGAGCACGGGAGCCAGCACGTTGTCGAAGCCGATCAGCAGAAACACGCCCAACAGCGTGCCCCGCAAGCTGCCAAGCCCGCCCAGGATGATGCAACAGAGCATGATGATCGAACGGTTGAAATCGAATGCGTCGGGGCCGGCGGTGCTGGTCAGCGTGGTGGCATACAAGCAACCGGCCAGCCCGGCCAGACCGCAGCCCAAGGCAAAGGCCGAAAGCTTGACCCGCGCGGCGTTAATGCCCATGCAGGTGGCCGCCAGTTCGTCTTCGCGAATGGCTACCCAGGCCCGGCCCAGCCGCGACCGCTCGAGGTTCTTGAGCACCACGATGACAACCAGCAGCACGCCCAACGTCAGGTAGTAGTACAGCCGGTAGTCGAGACTCCAGTCGGGCTCGATGCCCAGCAGCTTGAGCGCCGGCTTGAGCCACTCGGGCAGTTGGGGCGATGGCACGGGGTTCAACCCGCGCGTGCCGGCCGTGATCTCTTCGAGATTGCGCAGCGTGAAGCGGGTCACTTCGCCGAACCCGAGCGTGACGATCGCCAGGTAGTCGCCGCGCAATCGCAAGGTGGGGGCGCCCAGCAAAACGCCCAGCAGCGCCGCGCCGCCGGTCGACAGCGCGAGTGCCGCCAAAAAGCCCAGCTGAAACGGGTAGGCCTGCACGGTCAAGATGCCGGTGATGTACGCGCCGATGCCGAAGAACGCGGCGATGCCCAAGTGCAGCAGGCCGGTGTAGCCCACCACGACGTTTAGACCTAACGCCAAAATGGCATAGATAAAGATGTAGGTCAGCTGCATGCCAATCGAGGTTTCGGTGAGCTGAAACAACACCGCCTCGGGAAAGACCAACAGCGGATAGGCCAGCGCCAAGGCAAGGTACGCCGGCCACACCGGCCAGGAGTCGATCCAGCGCGGTTTCATACCTTCTCCCGCGTGCGCGTGCCGAGCAGACCAGCCGGGCGAAACACCAGGATGGCAATCAGAATCACAAATACCAGCGCGCTGGTCCAGCGCTCGCCG
>CAZPED010000234.1:0-6122 GCA_964585335.1 uncultured Planctomycetaceae bacterium
GGGGCCGCGTCCACCACGCGGGTCCAGTGCGCGCCGTCGGTCGAGCTCCAAACGTCGTTCTTCAGGCTGCGGGCATCGCCAAAGTAGTAGTCCTCGATGCCGCCGAGGATCCACATCTTGCCGCGGAACTCAACGATTCCCCCCGCCAGCCGAGGGCTCCAGCCAGCTTTGGCGGTCACTTGCTGCCAATGGGCGCCGTCGCTCGAACGCCAGACTTCGCTGCTCGCCTCGTGACCGGGCAATCGTCCGTTGTACCAGCCCCCCATCAGCCACATGGCGTCCTGGTGAACCACGGTCATCGGCAAGTCGCTGTGCTTCCAAGGAGCCTGGCTGGTCACCTGCTCCCAGGCGCGCCCATCGGCCGAGCGCCAAACATCGCGGGGCGGCGCGTTATACGAATCGAACCAGCCGCCAAAGATCCAAAGCTGGTCGCGATAGACCAGTTCGCCCTGCGAATCGCGGGCTTGCCAGGCGGCGGCCTCGGTTTCGCGCACCCAATCGGGCGGTGCAGCGCAGACTTGGCCCACGGTTAGCAACCACCCGCACAACAGTACTGCAACCTGACGTTTCATCGGCAAGCCTGGTCCGTGTGGTCGACGGCTAACAGCGGCGCGCTACCGCTCGTTCAGCACGTGCTCGAGCGCCCCGGATAGCTGGGGATTGCCGAACACGTAGTTGCTGGCCAGCAGCCGGGCTGGTCGCACCCGCTGGCTGGCGAGCAGCAACTCGTCTCCCATTTGACCAAACACCAGGCGGGCCGCGAAAGCCGGCAGGGGAAAAATCGTGGGCCGATGCAGCACCGCTCCCAGCGTCTTGGTGAACTCGGCGTTCGTTAACGGCTGCGGCGCCACCACGTTCACCGGGCCTTCGAGGTTCGGGTACGTCAGGCAGTGCAGAATGGCGCCCACGACGTCGTCGAGTGTCACCCAGCTCATGAATTGCTTGCCGCTGCCGACAACGCCCCCCAGCCCCAGCTTAAACGGCGTTAACATTTTTTGCAGCGCACCGCCGTCGCGGCTCAGAATCACGCCAAAGCGCAGCAGCGCCACGCGCGCGCCCGCGTCGGCCGCCGGCCGGGTGGCCGATTCCCACTGGCGGCAAACGTCGGAAAGAAAATCGCCACTGCCGGAACTGCTCGATTCATCGAGCACTTCGTCGCCACGGTTGCCGTAGTAGCCGATCGCCGAGGCATTGATCAGCGCGCGGCCGCGGCTGGGCGCGGCGGCCAGCGCCTTGGCCAGCGTGCTCGTGGCATCGACGCGGCTCGACACGATGGCTGTTTTGCGCTGGGCCGTCCAGCGTCCGGCGGCAATGCTTTCGCCGGCCAGGTTAATCACGGCGTCGGCGGCCGCCACGGCCGAGGCGTCGATCTGGCCGCCGGCCGGATCCCAAAAGACGTCGTCCGAACGTAGCTTTGCGCGGTCGCGCACCAGGCGACGCACGGTGTGGCCGGCGCTGAGCAGCGCTGGCACGAGTTTCGATCCCACTAAGCCCGACGATCCGGCAACCAGTACGTTCACGGCGTTGGTCCTCGCTTCCCGCGTAACCGCATCCGGACTCGGTCAATTAACGGGCAATCGGCGTGCTCCCACGCCGTCGCCGCGGCACCGATTGCAAACTTGCTGCCCCTGGGCGCTTACAGCGCCGGCGCGGCCGGCACCGGTTGCTCGGGTTTGGCCTGTCCCGGCTGAATCGATTCGTCGTTGGAAAGCACGTACGCCAGCATCGAGCCGAGCATCAAAGCGACGACGGCCCACAACCGCCAATCGGTATGGAGACGTTTGCGCTGCTGGGGATGGTGATGGCCTTCGTGATCGTGATGGTGGTGATGTGTCATGGCGAACTGAAAGACGAGGCGGGATGGAACGCGGACTCTCCTGGGATTGGCTTAAGTGTACACCGCCGCGAGCGTTTCGGTTATCCCTGGCAAGCGGAATGAAAAATTCGGCGGAAACCTGGGTTCGCGCTGCCAGCATCGGGCGGTCGCCGGAGCGGTGTAATCGGGCGTTGTGGGCGCGGCCGTTACATGCGATATTCTCCCTTTTTGGGCCGCGCCGCAGCGAGCGCCACTCGCTGGCCGACCGGCGGCCACCGGCACACCTTGAGGCAATCGGCACATTGGCCGCACGCCGGACCTCGCGGGATGGGAGTCCTCCAGTCATGTCGAAGCGTGTTTTCAACTTTTCACCCGGTCCGGCGGTCCTCCCCGTCAGCGTGCTCGAAGAAGCCAGCCGAGGAGTGCTCGAGTTCGGCGGTCTGGGCATGTCGATTCTCGAAATCAGCCACCGCTCGAAAGGCTTCGAGGGGGTGCTGGCCGAGGCCAAGAGCCTGCTCGGCGAATTGCTCGGCATTCCGGCCGGCTACAGCGTGCTGTTCCTGCAAGGCGGGTCGAGCCTGATGTTCTCGATGCTGGCCATGAACCTGCTGCGCGGTACCGGCGCTACGGCCGACTATGTGCTGACCGGCACCTGGGGCACCAAGGCCTTCGGCGAAGCCCAGCGCGAGGGCACGGCCAAGGCAATCTGGGACGGCAAATCGCACAACTACTCGTATCTGCCGGCTCAGGGCGAGCTCAAATTCACCCCCGGCGCGGCGTATGCCCACATCACGTCGAACGAGACCATTCAGGGCGTCGAGTTCACTGGCCAGCCCGACAGCGGCTCGATTCCGCTGGTCTGCGACGCCAGTTCGAACTTCCTCTCGCGGCCGGTGGACGTGGCCAAGTACGGGCTGATTTATGCCTGCGCGCAAAAGAACGCCGGCATCGCGGGGGTCACGGCCGTGATCATTCGCGACGACCTGCTCGAGCGCACGCCCAAGGGTTTGCCAGCCATGCTCGACTTCAAGCTGCAAGCGGCCAACGACTCGCTCTACAACACGCCCCCGGTGTTTGCCATCTATGTGCTGGCCCTGGTGGCCAGGTGGCTGAAGAACGACATCGGTGGTCTGGCCAAAATGGAGGCGCTCAACCGCGCCAAGGCCAAGCTGCTGTACGATGTGCTCGACGGCCACGCCGATTTCTACCGCGGCCACGCCCGGCCCGACAGCCGCTCGCAGATGAACGTCACCTGGCGGCTACCCAGCGAAGAGCTCGAAGCGGCTTTCGTCAAGCAGGCCAAGGAGCGCGGCCTGTTCGACCTGAAGGGGCACCGCTCGGTGGGCGGCATTCGCGCTTCGATCTACAACGCCATGCCGCGCGAAGGCGTGAGCGCGCTAAGAGACTTTATGTTGGAATTCCAAAAACAACACGGTTAGCGATAAACGACGGGCAGCCGCCGCCGGGAACACGCCTTGAGCCGAAGTTCAGCCTGACTAAGATGAGCCGGTGTGCGAGGCGGCTCCGGCCCACAGCCGCAGACCGGGTTGGCCAGCCGCCTATAATGCATCGGGCGCAACCTGACGCGCCTCGCAATGAGGGGAAAGCAGCAGAACATGGAAACGCAGTTAGTGGTTTTGGGTGGTGGTCCGGGTGGTTACGCGGCCGCGTTCTTGGCGGCCGACATGGGCCTGCAAGTAACGATTGTCGAGGCCGAACCCCGCCTGGGCGGCACCTGCCTGCTCAAGGGCTGCATCCCCTCCAAGGCCCTGCTGCACGTGGCCCGCGTGGTGAGCGAATCGCGCGAGATGAAAGAGTGGGGCGTCACGTTCGACAGCCCCAAGATCGACATCGACGCGATGCGCGCTCGCAAGCAGAAAGTCGTCGATACGCTCTCGGGCGGCCTGAAACAGCTGGCCAAGAAGCGCAAGGTGCAGGTGATCACCGCCCGAGGCACGTTCGTCGACTCGACGGCGCTGCGGCTCGAAGGGGGCGACCCGTCGACCTACACCGACTCGCAGTTGACGTTCGAGCACTGCATTCTGGCCAGCGGTTCGATCCCCGCGATGCCGGGCGCCTTCAGGCTGCCGACCGACCGCGTGATGGACTCGACCGGCGCGCTCGAACTGGCCGACGTGCCCGATAGCCTGCTGGTTATTGGCGGCGGTTACATTGGCCTGGAGATGGGCACGGTCTATGCCGAGCTGGGCACCAAGGTAAGCGTCGTGGAACTGACGCCGACGCTACTGCCCCTGGCCGACCGCGACCTGGTCAAGCCGCTGCAGGATCGGCTGAAGAAGATTTTCGCCGGCATCTACCTGGAAACCAAGGTGACGTCGCTGGCCGTGGCGGGCGATGCCGTTGACGTTGGGTTCGAGGACGCCAACGGCAGCCGTACCGAGCGGTTCAGCCGGGTGCTGGTTTCCGTCGGCCGGCGGCCCAACAGCGCCGGCCTGGGCCTTGAAAACACGCAAGTGGAACTGGACGAGAAGGGCTTTGTCGTCACCGATGAATGTCAGCGGACGGCGGATCCGCACATTTGGGCGATCGGCGACGTCGCGGGAGAACCGATGCTCGCTCACAAGGCGGCGCATCAAGGCAAAGTGGCCGTCGAGGCCTTGTTAGGCGAACCGGCGGTTTTCGCGCCGCAGGCCATTCCGGCGATCGTGTTTACCGATCCGGAAATCGGCTGGGCGGGGCTGACCGAGGAGCAAGCCAAGGCCGAAGGCATCGCCTACGAAGTGGCCAAGTATCCTTGGGCCGCCAGCGGCCGCGCCGTGGCGCTGGGCCGCACCGACGGCTTTACCAAGCTGCTGATCGACCCCGACAGCGAGCGGATCCTGGGCGTGGGGGTCGTGGGCGTCAACGCCGGCGACATCCTCACCGAGGCCGTGCTGGCCATCGAAATGGGAGCCACGGCCCGCGACGTTGGCGAGACGATCCACCCGCATCCCACCTTGAGCGAAACGATTGGCTTTGCGGCCGAGTCGTTTCTTGGCGTCGCCACCGAGATCTACCGGCCCAGGCCAGCCCGTCATACGTAGAATTGTTAGGCCGGCGAATCGGCTAAACGGGCTATCCTGCTTGGACTTAGAGCCCTTTACCGATTGGCCGAAATGGGCGATAATCAGCCCGCGGCAGTGCGATCCGTGCAATCGACACGGATTGCCTGCGTGCTACGGTTGACTTATGCGCCCAGCGATGGGCGCGGTGTCGATAGATTCCCGCCTGCCGAACGAACGCCTGCCACGCGAGTTTCGACTCAACCTCGTAGGGAGCCCTGGTCTTATGTCGCAAGCTGACACGATCCCCTCGCATGCCGATCCCGATCCGCTGGAAACCGCCGAATGGCTGGAGTCGCTCCGCAGCGTGCTGGAAAGCCAAGGACCGGAACGGGTTAGCTACCTGCTGGGCGAGCTGAGCGAAGCGGCTCATCGCGAGGGGGTCGAGCTGCCCTTCACGGCCACCACGCCGTACATCAATACCATCCCGGCCGACAAGCAGCCCCCCTACCCCGGCAATCGCGAGCTCGAACGCCGCATCAAAAGCATCATCCGCTGGAACGCCATGGCCATGGTCACGCGGGCCAACAAGGCCCACGACGGCATTGGCGGGCATATCTCGACCTACGCCTCGGCCGCCACGCTGTACGAAGTGGCCTTCAACCACTTCTTCCGGGGCCGGGGAGACGATTTCAGCGGTGACCAGATTTACATCCAGGGGCACGCCTCGCCGGGTATGTATGCCCGAGCTTTCCTCGAAGGGCGGCTCGACGAGCAGCACCTGGTCAACTTCCGCCAGGAACTGGCCCCCGGCGGCGGCTTGTCGTCCTATCCGCACCCCTGGCTGATGCCTGGCTTCTGGGAATTCCCCACCGTGTCGATGGGCCTGGCGCCAATCATGGCCATCTATCAGGCGCGCTTCAACAAGTACCTGCAAGACCGGGGAATTCGCAACACCTCGGGCCAGCACGTCTGGGCCTTCCTGGGCGACGGCGAAACCGACGAGCCCGAGACGCTGGGGGCCATCACGCTGGCCTCGCGCGAGGAGCTCGACAACCTGATCTTCGTGATCAACTGCAACCTGCAGCGGCTCGACGGCCCGGTGCGCGGCAATGGCAAGATCATCCAAGAGCTGGAAGGCATCTTCCGCGGCGCCGGCTGGAACGTGATCAAGGTGATCTGGGGCGACAGCTGGGACCCGCTCTTGGCCAAGGA
This sequence comes from uncultured Planctomycetaceae bacterium, assembly GCA_964585335.1. GTDB lineage: Bacteria > Planctomycetota > Planctomycetia > Pirellulales > PALSA-1355 > CAZPED01. The sequence continues at coordinate 6,034 of CAZPED010000234.1, forward strand.
CAAGCACGGCCTGCTGGTCAAGCGCATGGCCGAAGTGGTCGACGGCGAATATCAGAAGTACACCGTGATGCCGGGCGAGTACATCCGCG
>CAZPED010000235.1:0-6112 GCA_964585335.1 uncultured Planctomycetaceae bacterium
GGATCGGGGCGGGGCTTGGGGTGTGCCGGGGCCGAGAGCGACAAGATCACGGCAGTGCAGATCGAAAGTAGAAGCAAAATCGGGGTCGGCCTCCTTGCCTTCACCATGAGCCGGGCGGGTGCGCGGTTGTGAGCGGGCCCGGTGCAATGAGCGCAGGATTCCAGGACGCACGTGGGGGCGGGACGTATAGCAGCCTGGGCGAACGGCCAAAATACCGGCTGGACGCGGCCAGACTTCTGCTAGCTGCGACCGTTCGCTAGCGGCGCGATCAGAATCGAAGCGTTGTGGCCGCCGAAGCCAAAGCTGTTGCTCATGGCGGCGCTCAAGTGTCGCTCGCGAAGCCGATTCGGCGTGTAGTCCAGGTCGCAGGCCGGATCGGGATTGTCGAGATTGATGGTCGGCGGCACCAGATTGTCGCGCACGGCCAGCACCGTCAGCAGCAGTTCGACGCCGCCGCTCGCACCCAGCAAGTGGCCCAACTGGCTCTTGGTGCTGGAAATGCTGATCTTTGGGGCGTGCTCGCCAAAAACACGCTTGATGGCCGTGGTTTCGGCCTGGTCGCCCAGCGGCGTGCTGGTGCCGTGAGCATTGATGTACGTCACGCGCGATGGTTCGATCTGGGCATCTTCTAGCGCTCGCTTCATGGCCCGCGCGGCGCCGATGCCCCCTTCGTCGGGCTGAGTGATATGCCCGGCATCGGCGCTGGCGCCGTAGCCGACCACTTCGGCGTAAATGCGTGCGCCGCGGCGCTTGGCATGTTCGAGCTCTTCGAACACCAGCATGCCGGCCCCCTCGCTGAGCACGAAACCGTCGCGGTCGCGATCGAACGGGCGGCTGGCCTTTTGCGGCTCCTCGTTGCGTTCCGAAAGGGCCCGCATGTTGGCGAAGCCGCTGATGCCCATGGGCGTGATCGCGGCTTCGCTGCCGCCGGTGACCATCACATCGGCTTCGTCGTATTGAATGGCCTTGAAGGCGTCGCCCATGGCGTTGGTCGCGCTGGCGCAGGCCGTGGCCACGGCGTAGTTGGGGCCGCGGAGGCCGAACTCGATCGAGATCTGTCCGCTGGCCGCGTTGAGCATCAGCTTGGGAATCGTAAAGGCCGAAACCTTGTCGGGGCCTTTGTGCAGCAGCCGCTCGACCTGGGTTTCGATCTCGTGCAATCCGCCGATACCCGAGCCGAGGATCACACCCGCGCGGAACGGGTCGATCGAGGTGAAATCGATGCCGCTATCGCGCACGGCATCGATGCCCGCGACCATGGCGAACTGGGTGAAGCGGTCAATCCGTTTGGCGTCCTTGGGCGACATGTAGTCGCCGGTCGACCAATCGTGGACGTCGCCGCCAAAGTGGACCTTGTGGCCGGTCGTGTCGAACAGCCGGATTTCGTGAATGCCGCTTTCTCCCTCTAGAATCCGCTTCCAGAGGTCCTCGACGCGACTACTCAGCGAAGTAACGGCTCCCAGACCGGTTACGACGACACGTCGTTTCATGAAGATCGCTTATGACTGGGTCGCTTCGATGTATTGAACCGCCTGACCCACGGTCTGGATTTTCTCGGCAGCATCGTCGGGAATAGTGATGTCGAATTCCTCTTCCAACTCCATCACCAGTTCCACGGTGTCGAGAGAGTCGGCGCCCAGGTCGTTGACGAAAGAGGTTTCCGGGGTGACCTTTTCTTTGTCGACACCCAACTGTTCCGCGACAATCTCGATGACTCGTTCTTGAACTGACGCCACCTTCACGATCCTCCAACTGAATGCAAAGGCCGGGATGAAGCCCTCCGCTTCCGTTGCCCGCCCAGTTATCCCAAATCCTTACCTGAGTCCGCTAGCGATGTTCACGAAACAAAAATAGAGGATTTCCATAAGACAGGTCAAGATAGAAACTTTTTCGTGCCCTGTCTATATCAACCTACCTAGATGCCGCCGCGACCTACCGGGTCACAACTTCGCGCACGGTCAGCGTAACTTCAAGCCACTAAACCGCCGTCGATCGTTAGGACCTGGCCGGTGATGTAGCTGGCAGCCTCGCTGGCCAAAAACAGCACGCCATACGCTATTTCGTTGGCTTGACCCATGCGCTTGGCAGGGATCCGCTTCTTGACTTCGTCGAGCACCAGCGGGCCCAGGGCCTCGGTCATCTCGGTTTCGATGAACCCCGGCGCGACTGCATTCACCGTAATCTTGCGACCAGCCAGCTCCTTGGCCACGGTGCGAGTCAGGGCAATCACGCCCGCCTTTGAGGCCGCGTAATTGGCCTGCCCAGGGTTGCCGGTCAGTCCCGACACACTCGAGATATTGATAATTCGCCCGTAGCGAGCTTGCATCATCGGCCGCGTGGCTGCCCGGGTAAACAGGAACGTACCGCGCAGGTTCGTGGCGATCACCGAGTCCCAGTCTTCGTCCGACATGCGCGGAATCAGCGTGTCGCGTGTAATTCCCGCGTTGTTGACCAGGATGTGCAGCTTGCCCCACTTCTCAGTCACCGCTTCGACCACTTGTTGCACGCTTTCGGTGTTGGCCACGTCGCAGGCGTAGACGTCGGCCTCGCCGCCGGCAGCGCGGATTGCGTCGGCCGTCTCGGTCAACTTGTCGACGCTGCGGGCCACGCAGGCCACCTTGGCCCCCGAGGCCGCCAGCAGCTGGGCAATGGCCCGGCCGATGCCGCGCGAAGCACCCGTGACGATGGCCGATTGTCCTTGCAGCTTCACTTGCAGGGCAGGGGATGCCTGGTCAGTCATAGTTACAATCCGTTGAAGAGGACGAGAGGAATGGGTGGGCCGGCGGGCGCGGCGCTAGTCGAACACGCCTTGGCACGAGATCTTGCGGTCGATGCGTTTGAGCAATCCTCGCAAGACGCGCCCCGGCCCCACTTCGTAAAACTGGTCGTAGCCGTCGGCGATCAACCGCCGCAGCGAGTCTTCCCAGCGAACGGGCGAAACGACCTGGCGGATGAGCAGTTGGCGAATTTCTTCGGGCTCGAAATGCGCCTCGGCGTCGACGTTCGAGATCACGGGGATCGAGGGCCGCACGATGCGCGCGCCAGCCAGGGCTTCGCTCAAGCGCTCGACGGCGCTTTGCATGATCGGCGTGTGAAACGCGCCGGCGACCGCCAGCGGCACCGCTTTCATGGCGCCGGCCGCCACAGCCAGCTCGGCCGCGCGTTCGCAGGCCGCGTTGGTGCCCGAGACCACGATGTTGCCGGGGCATAGCAGGTTGGCCACTTGCAGGGTTTCGTCGCCGCGGGCCTTGGCGCAAAGGTCTTCGACCTGGCCGCGCTCGAGGCCCAGAATGCTGACCATGCCGCTGGGCGTGGCGTCGGAGGCCTCTTGCATGGCGTCGCCGCGGACGGCGACCACGCGCAGCGCGTCTTCGAACTCCATGGCGCCGGCAAACACCAGGGCCGTGTACTCGCCCAGGCTCAGCCCGGCCGTGGCCTCGCAGGAGAGCACCACGTCGGGCGTCTTGGACCGCAACAGCTCGATGGCCGCCAGGCTGGTGACGAACAGCGCCGGTTGGCTGATGACCGTGGAGTCGAGCTCCTCGGCGGGGCCTTCGAAACAGAGTTTGGCCAGGTCGTAGCCCAGGATTTCATTGGCTCGCTCGTAGAGCCGGCGCGCCGCCGGCAACGACTGGGCCGCCTCGCGGCCCATGCCGACGCTTTGGGCGCCTTGGCCTGGAAACAAGAAAGCAATCCTGCTCAACGTGGCGTCTCCTCAAACTGAATGTGGCTGCCGTACCGCCTGTACGCGCCGAGCCGGCGAGGAAGAGCGACCAGCGCGCGATAACGCGCCACTTTCATGGCCGATAGCGGGCCCGCTGGCAAGAGCAAATGGAGCGATGGCCGGGGGGGTTAGGCCTCGGTCGACTCCACGATCGTGCGGCCCATGTAGTGGCCGCAGTTCGGGCAAACGCGGTGCGAGGGCACGGCCGTGCTGCACTGCGGGCAGTATTCCAAGCGGCGCGGTTTGATGGCGTTATGCGCCCGGCGGCTTCCGCTGCGGGCATTCGAACTTTTGCGTTTGGGTACGGCCATGGCGAGCTACCTGTCGGGCCTTGCGGCACTGCCGAGGCAGCCCCGAAGGCAAAGAGTCACAAGTTGTTGCAATCCGGCAAACGGGTCATCCTACGCGACACGCGCGCGAGCTGTCAAGCGAAGCGGTTTCGCGGGATAAATCGCGGGCCACCCCTTGGTTTTTGAGCCGCCGCGGCCGGCGTATCTGCCGCTGGCTGCTAGAATTATGGAGTGGGGCCGCGCCGCCAGCAGCGCGCTATCGTGACATCCAGCGAGGCTCTCGTGCTCGACTTTCGCCGCCGCCAACGCCGTGCCGTCAACTATCTGGGCTCGCCCGTCCAGCGGCGGCTGTTGCTGCTGATGGGGCTGGCCGGCCTGGTTTTGATTCTGACGCTGAAAGCCGGCGACGAGCGGATGTGGCGGTGGATGGTCTGGGAGCAACCCCCCGCGCAAAAATCTGCCATGCGATCGCGGCCGCCCTCGGCCAGCGGTCTCGAATCACTCGCTGCGGCACTGGCCGGCGCCGACGTGCCGCCGATTGAAGTTGATCCGGCCGAATTGGCCCCAGCCAAGCAGCCGGCCCCCGGCGATTTGTTGCCCGGCGTGCGTCCCGACTATCTGGCGAGCGTGCGCGACGACACCGTGTTTCTGCCCGACGAGGCCGACGCCTGGTTTCATTTGTTCGACGTGATGGGCAAAGCCGACCCGGAAGACCTCGACCGCGCGGCACTCGAGGACGTGGGCTACTTGCAACTCGACCAGCAGCCCAAGGAGTATCGCGGCAGGGTCATCAAGCTGTCGGGCATCGTGCGCGGCGTCAAGCTGGTCGAGACGCCGGTCAATGCGTTCAACGTCGAACGCTATTACCAGCTCTGGATCCAGCCGGAACGTGCGTCGCCGGCGCTGGTCGTCGTCTATTGCCTGAAGCTGCCCGAGGGCTTTCCCGTCGGCGAGCAACTGGATGCGCCCGTGCAGTTGACGGCCATCTTCTTCAAGCGGTGGACATATTCCTCGCGGGGCGGCATCACGACAGCGCCGCTGCTGGTGGCCAAGACACTCACCTGGATGCCCGCGCCGCCGCCGCCCGTGCCCAGCGACGAGCGCTCGCGCACGGTCGAACCATCGCTGGCCGTGATCACGGCCGTGGTGTTGGCGGTGGGCGTGATTGCCGTGGTGGCCTGGCGAACCCGAGCGAGAACCCGACACGACGATTCGTCGATCAAGCCATTCGATCGCTGGGCGGCCGAGCTGGCTTCGCTCGAGTCGTCCGCGGTCTCGCCCGGCGCGGGCGATCCGCCGCCGGCTGGGCCGCCCGCGCCGCTAAGCCGCAATGGGTGACCGAACCAGGATGATATTGTCGTGCGCAGCCTGATCACCATTTCAAGTTTGCTGTTGGCGACCTGCCTGTCGCCGGCGGTGCTGGCGGACGATGGCCAGAGCACCGACGCTGGCGCCGCGGCCATGCAGTCTCCCAAGGAGCTGCTAGAAGTGCTGGGTATCGACGCCGCGTTCTGGAACAGCTTTGTCAACGACCGGGCTGGCGATCCGGCCGCAAGCGAGCCGATCTGGCGGTTACTGGCCCGCTTGCAACAGTTCTCGCCGGAAGTCATGCGTCGGGCGGCTCATGGCAACGACGCCTGGTCGCAAATTGACGAGCACCTGGCGCGATCGCGGGGCGAGGTATTCGCGCTGGCCGGGCGCGTGAACGAAGTCTCGCGCGTGACACTGCCTGCCGAGGCCCGCCAGCGCTGGTCGTTGGCCGGGTACTATCGGTGCCGCATGACGCTCGCGGGTGGCCGCCAGGCGGTAATCGACGCCTTGGCGGTGCCGCAGGCCTGGCGGATCGATGCGCCGCTGGACGAGCCGGCGCAAGTCGATGGCGTCTTTTTGTTGCGGCTGCCTGCCGACAACCCGGGGGCCGCGGCGCCGCTATTGTTCGTGGCGCAGCGCGTGGCCTGGCGGCCGGCGACGCTGCTGGGCGAGTTGGGATTCGACCACGGCTTGCTCGATACGCTGCGCGACCGTACGCGACTGAGCGAGCGCGAATGCTTCTATCAAATGCTGGCGGCCGTGCGTCAAGCGCCCGAGGGCGCCATCG
>CAZPED010000236.1:0-6099 GCA_964585335.1 uncultured Planctomycetaceae bacterium
CCAGCGGCTGGCGGCAGGTTCGGGCCACGATATCCCACAGGGCCATCTCTACGGCGCACGCCAGGTTGGGATCGGCGAGCTCTTCGAGGGACAGGATGGCTTCGACGTCGAACGGGGATTGCCCCGTCAGCACTGCGGCCAGTCCGCGACGCCGCGCTGCGAGGGCGGCCGGTTCGACAGACAGCGGGGCCTCGCCCCAGCCTTCCAGCCCAGTGTCGAGCTGCACGCGCACCAGCAGCGTGCGCAACGTGCCCAGCGAAGTTGGCAGCTCGATCGCCAGCAGTTCGACGTCGCTCACGTTCATCGGATGCGCGCGGCCGGGGGCCACGAGAGACTTTGAGAAGTCGCGTTCGACCGCGCAACCTGGGATCGCCGCCTACGAGCTCAGGGTAACGATCTGGCGAAATTCCTTGGGCAAAGGAAAGTACACTTCTTCTTCGCGAATCGAGCGCGACTCGACGGTCGCCTCGAATTGCTGCTTCAGCAGCGCGACACACTGTTCGACCACGTTCTCTGGCGCGCTGGCCCCGGCCGTGATCAGCACCGTGTCGCTCGGCTTGAACCAGGACAGGTCGATGTCGGCCGGGCCGTCGATCAAATGCGAGGGCACGCCCGACTCGGTCGCCAATTCGGCCAGCCGCTGGCTGTTGGAACTGTTCTGACTGCCGAGCACGAGCACGACGTCGGCCTCGGTAGCCAGCAAACGCACGGCCTCTTGCCGGTTTTGCGTGGCATAGCAGATGTCTTCTTTCGGCGGACCGACGATATGGGGAAAGCGGGCTTTCAGCCGCGCGATAATCCGGTTGGCGTCATCGACCGATAACGTGGTTTGCGTCAGGTAGGCCAAGCGGGGCGCGTCGAGCTGCAACCGATCAACGTCCTCGGGCGACTCGACCAGGACGATCGACTCGGGCGCTTCGCCCATGGTGCCGATAACCTCGTCGTGCCCTTGGTGGCCAATCAGGATGATCGTGTAGCCCTCTTTGGCGTAACGCACCGCTTCGAGATGCACCTTGATGACCAGCGGACAGGTGGCGTCGATCGTCTTCAGCTTGCGCTCGCTGGCAATCTGCCGGATCTCGGGCGAAACTCCGTGGGCCGAATACAGCAAATTGGCTCCGGCAGGCACCTCGGAAAGCTTTTCGACAAAAACGGCCCCCAGTGTCCGGAATCGCTCGACAACGTGCTTGTTGTGCACGATTTCGTGGTAGACGTAAACCGGGGCGCCGAAGATCTTCAGCGCCAACTCCAGGGTCTCGATGGCCATGTTCACGCCTGCACAAAAGCCGCGCGGACTGGCGAGAATGATTTTCATGGAGGGCGTTTCAGCAGGGACAGGGCCAGCGTGCGGCACACGCTAGCATTCGCAGGCCCCGGGGGCGCTAGAAGGACGTTGCAATCAGCTAGTGATTCATCATAATGCACGCGCCGGGAAATGGATAGACGGCTCGGGCGTTTCCGCTCGGCCCCTCGTTATCGTCGCAACATGGAAGCGGTGCCTTGTCCGTAGCGCAGCTCTGCGTCACCGATCAACTTGCCAGCTTGGGGCCGCAGGTGCGCGCCCGGAGGGCTTGCTCGCCTGCGGTGGCCGCCGAATACTGCCGCCGATTCGCGCACGGTCACTACGAGAACTTTACCGTCGCCAGCCGGATGTTGCCGGCCGAACTGCGGCGTCATTTTTACGCGGTCTACGCTTATTGCCGCTGGGCCGACGACCTGGCCGACGAAACGCGAAATCCCGAGCGGAGCCTGGTGCTGCTCGATTGGTGGCACGACGAACTGCGGCGCTGCTACCGCGGCCAGGCAGAGCATCCGGTGTTCGTGGCGCTCCGTGAGACGATCGATGCGTTCGCGATTCCGAGCGAGCCGTTCGAGCGGCTGCTGGCGGCCTTCCGGCAAGATCAACACCAGACCCGCTATGCGACGCACGATGCGGTCTTGGCCTATTGCCAGAACTCGGCCAACCCGGTGGGCCGGCTGATCCTGTATTTAGGACGTTGCCACGACGAGCGGAGCGGCACGCTGTCCGATTCGATTTGCACGGGCTTACAGCTGGCCAACTTTTGTCAGGACGTGCAGCGCGATTGGGCCGCGGGACGTGTGTACTTGCCCCATGCCACACTCGAAGAAGCCGGCTGCTTTGAGGACGAGCAGGTGTGGGGCCAGCCAACGCCGGCCTTCCGTAAATCGCTGGCCAAGGAAGTCGATCGCGCGGAGAGGTACTTGCGCGGCGGCGCGCCACTGGTCGAAATGGTGCCGCCTGTCTTGCGCGTGCAAGTGGCGCTGTTCGTTGCCGGCGGTCTGGCCGTGCTGTCGGCCATTCGACGCCTCGATTTCGACGTTTGGACCGCGCGGCCGACCGTGGGCCGCTGGCGCAAGGCACAACTGCTAGCGCGGTGTTGGTGGCAATACCGATTGGGTGGACGCAGGGAGGCGTCGTCATGAGCTGGAACTTGCGAGAAAGCTACGCGCACTGCCGCCAGATCGCGCGGCAATCGGCTTCGAGCTTTTATTATTCGTTCATGCTGCTGCCCAAGCGCAAACGAATGGCCATGTGCGCGCTCTATGCCTTTCTGCGCCGCACCGACGATCTTGGCGACAGCAACGCTCCCGCCGGTGAGCGGCGCGATGGGCTGGCCAATTGGCGAATCGCCTTGGCCAGCTCGCTAGACGGCCAGCATAGCGATCCCCTCTTGCCGGCCCTGGCCGCCGCGCTGCTGGCCTTTCAGATTCCGACCGAGTATCTTAACGACGTGATCGACGGCGTCGAGATGGATCTCGAGCCCGTGCCGTATCAAACCTTCGAGCAATTGGAGCGCTACTGCCAGCGAGTGGCTTCGGCCGTGGGTCTGGCCTGCATTCGCATATGGGGCACGCGGACCGATCGCGCCGAGGAACCGGCCCGCCGTTGTGGTCTGGCATTCCAGCTGACTAACATTTTGCGTGATCTCCGCGAGGACGCGTGGCAAGATCGCGTCTATCTGCCCCAGGAAGATCTCGATCGCTTCGGCTATTCGGCCGCCGAACTGCGTCAAGGCGTCTACGACGATCGCTTTCGGCGGCTGATGCGCTTCGAGATTGATCGCACCGAGCGTCTGTACGACGAAGCGCGGGCCTTGGAACCCTGGCTCGACGCCGACGGCCGGCGAATATTCGGCAGCATGGTGGCCGTATACCGCGCGCTATTGGACGAAATCAAACGCATGGACGGCGACGTCTTGTCGAACCGCGTGCGGCTCAGCCGTTGGCGGAAGATGCGAATCGCTTCGCGCTACCTGTTGCGTCCGCACTTTGAGCGGGCAGCGGGAATCGTTATGCCATGAGCGGGGCTGCAACGCCCTCGGTGGCAATCGTCGGCGGCGGGCTGGCCGGCCTGGCCGCGGCCGCGGCCCTGGCAAGCGCCAACTGCCGGGTCGAACTGTTTGAAGCCCGGCGAATGCTCGGTGGCCGGGCCACGTCGTTTCGCGATCCGGCTACGGATCAACTCGTCGACCAGTGCCAGCACGTTGGCATGGCATGCTGCACGAATCTGGCTGATTTTTGCCAGCGCACGGGGCTCGACAGCGCCTTCAAGCGTGAACGTCGGCTGTTCTTCATTGGGCCTGACGGAAAGATATGCACGCTCGAAGGCAGCCGCTGGCTGCCGGCGCCGTTTCACCTTGCCACGAGCTTTTGGCGGCTGGGTTATTTGACCGCCGGCGAACGCATCGGCATCGCCAAGGCCGTGTGGAAGCTGATGCGACTGCCCGGCTCCGCGAGCCCCAGCGAGCCGACGATTGGCGACTGGCTGCGCAAACAAGGACAGTCGGAACGATCGATTGAACTGTTCTGGAGCGTGATACTCGTCAGCGCGCTCGGCGAACAACTCGACCGGGCCTCGCTCTCAGCGGCCCGCAAAGTGATTGTCGATGGATTTGTCGTTTCGGCCCGGGCCTACGAAATCGACATGCCGCAAGCGCCGCTGGGGCAGCTCTACGGCGAGAACCTGGAGCGATGGTTTGCCGATCGTCGGGTAACGGTGCATCTGCAATCGCCCGTTCGGCAAATCGGCATCGACTCGGGCCCCTGCTTGATGCTCACCAGCGGGCAAGTCGTTCGTGCCGACATGGTGGTGATCGCGCTGCCTTGGTCCAAGTTGGCCGGGGTTGTCGATGGCACGATTGCCGCGGCATGGTCGTGGCTGCCCGCTATTCAGGCCGTGCCTGGCGCGCCGATTACGGCCGTGCACCTTTGGTTCGACCAGCCGATCACCCCCCTGCCCCACGCGGTGCTGGTGGGCCGATTGAGCCAGTGGGTCTTCAGGCGGCCAGCGCCGGCCGACGCCGGTCACTACTACCAGGTGGTCATCAGCGCGTCGCGGCAACTCGCTGGCCGCGACCGGCAAGCCATCATTGATGAAGTACGTGCCGATCTGGCCGCCGTATTTCCAACGGCTCAAAGCGCGCACTTGCGGGCCGCCCGGGTCGTCACGGAATCGCAAGCCGTGTTTTCGGCACTCCCGGGTCTCGACCGCGTCCGCCCCGCGCAGCAAACCAGCCTGCCCGGCGTAATCGTCGCGGGCGATTGGACCGCCACGGGCTGGCCAGCCACGATGGAAAGCGCCGTTCGCAGCGGCTACCTGGCTGCCGAGACCGTAACCGCAGCCGCAGGTTGCCCGCAGCGTTTTTTGGCGCCCGACTTGGAGCCCGGAAAGCTCGCCCGCTGGCTCATTCGCCAATAAGTGCCAGGACTCAACCGGCCATTCGAGTCTCTCGCTGCGCGCGGCGACGCTCGGCTCGCGACAGTCGGGGCTGTGTTTCCTGGCTTGCCGCGGGGTGGGCGCCCCGTGTCGTGGCACTCGCCGATTTCGTCGCGGCGGCCGCGGGCTCAATGGGGTCCAGATCGGTGCGAATTTGCAAGGCTGGGCGAGGTTTGGCCTGGGGAGCCGCTGCGTCATCGTCGGCCGGTTTGGCTGGCTTGACCGACCGCTTGCGCTTGGACTTTGACTTCGGCGGGCCTTCGATCTGGATCCGCACGTCGCGGGCGTAAAGCACCAACGTTGCCGCCAACAGCACGTGGGCCACGAGCCAAAGGATTCCGGCTGTCACGGCGGGAATCGTCACGCCGAGCGGCTCGGCCCATCCGTGCTCGACGACGACCATCCCCGCGAGCGACAAACCGGCCAAAGTCCAGGTCGTCAGGGCCGGCCGGCAGCGGCGAATTTCGACCAGCAACCGCAGGTTGAGGGCAATTGCCAATGTTGCCACGGCGGCCGGCCAGACGACCGCCGCATCGAGACCGCCCCGGGCGCTCAAAGATTGGCAGGCAAAGCGGGCAAGGCCGCCGAGGCCTGTCCCTTCGAACAGGCTCATTCCGAGGGCCGCGAGGGCCATCCACAGCCAGACCCGGTAGCGGCCATGATAGTCGTCGACCCGGTGTCGCCGCAGCCGGTAAATAACCCAGGCCAGCGGTGCGCAGGCCGCAGCCAGCAGCGACGTGAACCAGCGGCCGACGCCTTGTGGGCCGGCGAGCTGCAAAACGTCGCTCTGATTGCCAGCTTCCCCAGGAGTCAGTGCGCTGGACCAGACGTCCAAAGCCGACAGTAGCGCGACGATCGAGCCGCCGGCGACCAGCAGCAGTGAAACGGTCAGGCCGCTTTGGGGCACCAGGTCGATCAGCCGGCGAGCCAGCTCGTTGCCGACCGTGACCGCGTATGCCGAATCTCCCAGCGTTTCGGCGGCCTTGGCTCCGGCCAAACGCAGCGTGGGTTCAGACGCCTCGGCGTCGGCGGCCAGGGCCTCGTCAGCCAGTAAACGACGACGGCGTTCGTTGCGGACGCTCATGGGCAAACGCGGGGCAGGCGATAGTAGGCGACAGGTGGGTCTATATCGGATTCGGCATTTGGACCGGGCCAACTCCACTTGGCCCGCCGCCAAGCTGGCATGGCCGGCAAATTCGGTTCGACCGGTAGACTTGCCGCAGCTTCGCGCAAATGGGTGATGTGCGATTTTGACCGTAGTTTGAGTGTGACGTAGGCTTTTCCATTGGCGCGGTTTCTGTCCGCGCCCCCAATGGTTGTCGCATTGCGGTTTGTGGCCAAGCCGACTCTGATTCCACAGC
>CAZPED010000237.1:0-6096 GCA_964585335.1 uncultured Planctomycetaceae bacterium
GTTCTTCGGGCGTTTGGGTGGCGGCCGGCGGTCTGGCCAAGCAGTTGCTCCAGCCGTTTGGCATCACGGCGTTTGGCTACGTGGTCGAGCTGGGCGGGCTGGCCATCGAGCCGGTGCCCGGCACGCTCGAAGAGCAACGAGCCCGGCGCGACTCCAGCGAGATCTACAGCCTCGACCCGGCGAAGGACGACGAGGTGAAGCGGTTGATCGATGCCACGGGCAAGGAAGGCGACACACTCGGTGGTGTGCTCGAAGTGCGCGTCGAGGGACTGCCGTTTGGCTTGGGCACGCACTCCCAGTGGGACCGCAAGCTCGACGGCCGGTTGGCCCAGGCCGTGATGGCCGTGCAGGCGATCAAAGGGGTGGAGATCGGGCTGGGCTTCGAGGCCGCCCGGCGGCGCGGTTCGCAGGTACACGACCCGATTCACTTCGACGCCGCGCAGCAAGATTCGCCGAACCTGGGCTTCACCCGGCCGACGAACAATGCCGGAGGGCTCGAGGCGGGCATGACGAACGGCCAGCCGCTGGTGATTCGGGCGGCGAAGAAACCGATCAGCACGCTCCGCAAGGCGCTCGATTCGATTAATCTCGATAGCAAGCAACCCGAGGCGGCCAGCTACGAGCGGAGCGACGTGTGCGCCGTGTCGGCGGCGAGCGTGATCTTGGAAAACGTCGTGGCGTTCGAAGTCGCCGCGGCCCTGGTCGAAAAGTTTGGCGGCGACAGTCTGCAGGAAATGCAGGCTCGTTGGAAACTGTTTCACGAGATGGCCCGCCAGCGGTAACCGCGGCGGCGGGTCGCCGGCATGGTCGCCGGCCGATTTGAACGCGTTAAACCAGACAGTGGCAACGTGAGAACAAGGATGTTCTCCCTTCGCGAACGCACCAGAATTCGCCTGTGCCGCACGGCCTTCGTGCTGTTGTGCCTGGCGCCCACCTGCCTGGTGCTGGCCTGCGCAGTGGCCATTCGCCTGCCCAGTTATCGCCGTTGGCACGAAGCCGCGCTGGCAGACTCGTTGGGCGTGACCACGCAATTGGCGGCCGTCAGCACGCCGCGCCCCGGCAGCTGGCGCTACGAAGGCCTCGAGCTGCGCGATCCAGAGAGCGACCATGTGCTGGCCCGAGTGCCGGTCATGGAAATCAACCAGCGGGAGACCGCGCTGGCCGTGGCATTGACCGAGCCGGCGGCCGTGGACGGCGACCATTTGGAAACCCTTTGGCGGCGCGTGGCCGAGCGAACTCGCGGGCCGGCCAACGAGCGCGCCGTGCTGATCGAAGCGGCGAGCCTGACCGTGCACCTGGCCGGCGGCGATCAGAAGCTCGTGGACCTGTCGGGCCGCTTGGAAACCGGCGTCGAGCACGCACATGCCGAGTTGGCGTTCCGCCCTGCCGATTCTGCTGGCAAGCAGGGGCCGGGCGCCACGCTCACCTACACGCGCGAACGCAAAAGCAATCCGCCCGCCGGCACGCTACGGCTGTCGACCGGCGGCGCTCCCCTGCCCTGCTCGCTGGCCGTGCCCCTGTGGCCCGAGCTCAAAGCGCTGGGGGCCGATAGCCGGTTTCAGGGCCAAGTCACGCTGCTCTAGCAAGGAGCACACCAGTCGTGGTCCATCGCCGGCGACCTGCAAGCCGTGGACCTGGCAAGCCTTTCCGCCGGCCACCTGTCGCACCCACTGGCTGGAACGGCACACGTGCAACTCGTGAAGCTCGTCGCCGCTGACGGGCGCATTGAGACGGCCGAGGGCCGTTTGCAGGCTGTCGATGGTCACGTGGGTCGCGGGCTGCTGCAGTCGGTCATCATGCAGTTGCGGCTGCAATGGGTGCCAGAGACGATGCGCTCGTCCCGCGTCGGCTTCAGCGAGCTCGACGTGGCGTTCTCGCTGGGCGCCACTGGGCTGGTGCTGCACGGCGAGGCCGGCCGACGAAGCGGCGTGATGCTGATCGACGAGGAGCGGCGCCCCGTGCTGGGCGACCCGGAAGTGGCCAGCCAGCCGGTGGCCAGCCTGGCCCGAGCACTGGCCAATGTCGGCGACACGCAGGTGCCGGCCACGCGCGAGACGGCCTGGCTGCTGCGGGCGCTGCCCTTGCCCGTAGGGGGCAGTGCGCGGCGCGACGAAGCCGCTAACGCGCGGGCCGAACCCGAGACGAAAACTCGCTAGGCCGGGGCGTTGCGAAAGCTGAACCACATGCGCTTGGGCAGCGCGGCCATTCCCACCAGCAACAGCTGGGTGCCGATGAAGATGCCCAGGGCCAACAGCACGCCTTCGGTAAAGCCGTAGGAGTGGAGGCCAACACCCAGCTCATTGACGCCGAACCACGACCAGCTGGTGACGATGTTGCCCACGACGGCCAGCGCGGCCAGTCCGCGGTCTTTGACCAGTGCTCCCCAGCGGGCGTGCAAGATCAGGGCGTTCCAAAGAACGATGATCAGGGCGCCGTTTTCCTTGGGATCCCAGCCCCAGAAGCGTCCCCAGGAGTCGTCGGCCCAGAGCCCGCCGAGCACGGTGCCGACAAAGCTGAAGAACATGGCGAAGCAGACGGTGCCGTAGGTCATGCGCGCGAGCACCTTGCCCAGCGTGGCGGCGGCCACTGGGCGGCCGAGCGACGGGGTGAGCACGCCGAGCAGAATGTATAGCACGCCCAGGGCGCCGGCCACGTACGTGGTGGCGTAACCGAGGGTCACGCAGGTGACGTGCGTGGCCAGCCAGAACTGGGTGTCGAGCACGGCCACGAGGACCGAGAACGTATCGCCGCTGGCCGAGAGAAAGTAGGCCACGAGCAGCGTGGCAAAACCCATGACCGAGGCGATCACGGTGCCGATGCCGAGCCGATAGATCATTTCGAACACGATGCCGAAAATGACCGCTCCCCAGCCGATAAACACGGCCGAAGAGTAGAGGTTGGTCACCGGCGGCCGACCGGAAATGTAAATGCGCGAAGCCAAGGCAAACGTGTGCAGAGCGAGCGTGAAAACCACGAGCCAGAACGCCGCGCGATTGAGCGGCTTGCGCCCGACCAGCCAGCTGACGGCCACAAGCACGAACGCCGCGAGATACAGCCAGGCGGCCCACCAGAAGGGCGCAAAATGGTTGAAGAACGCTTCGAAGTTCACCTTCGTGGCGTTGTAGTCGGCCGGCGGATGGGCGGCCAGCGCCCGTTCGTAACCGGCCAGCGCCTCGTTGAACATCTTGGCGTCGCCTTTGCGATAGGCAAACAGCATGGTGGCCAGCGAGACGGTCGCTTCGTTCGGCTGCTTGCCGATCGCCTCGGCCTGAATGTTCTTGATCACCGCCGTGGCAAACGGCTCCCACTGGGTATCGTCGCCCGTGGGCGGCACGGCCAGCGGCGGCTGCATCCGTTCGAGCATTTTCAGGTGCTGCAGCGCGGCCGACCAGTCCTCGTGGAAGTGCTCCTTCTCCATGCGAATGGGCGGCACTTTGAACGCCGAGTTGAACGTGATGAACAGCCTCAGGTGCTTGACCAGCTCCGTGATCTGCTTCTGATAGACCGTGAGCTTGCCCGGGTCGACGCTCGACGCTTGTTCGGTCTGCCGCTCCAGCTCGCCCACGCGGTCCCAGAACTCGTCGGGGGCGTAGCGCAGACCCTCGCGGCGCTTCAGTCCCAGCATTTCTTGCACTTCGGGATTCTCGATGCGGAAGACCTTGTGCTTGAAGGCCGCCTAGGGATTGACGATCACGTCGAGCAGCCACTTGATGGCCGGTTGCGACTTGCCCGACTCGTCGCGAAACGTCTGCCGGTCGGAGACCGTGCGCAGCACGTTGCGAGCCACGGTGTCGAGCGGCTTGACTCGCCCCTCGTAGACGACCGGCAGGCGGCCGAACTCTTCGAGCTGCATTTGATCGATCGGCGGGCTCGGCACCCGTGCCTGCGAAAGCACGAACAGCGCCGCGCAGCCCACTACCGCCGCGGGCACGGCCCAGTCGACCAGGCGTCCCGCGCCGACGGCGCCGGTGCGCGACTTGCGCCCCGATTTGCCAGCAGTGGCCGTCGGATTGGGCGGATTATCAAGCCGATGCAGAAAACGGGTCAGCGTGCCGCCGAACTGTGCCAGCATGCCCGTGCCCACCAGCATGCAGGCCACGTAGGGGATCATCCAGCCCGTGTTCGAGACGACTTGCAGCGTGGTGATTTCGTTGCCCTGCCCGTCGACGTTATAGCCGCTCTGATAGAACGTTTCGCCAGCGAATCTGAGCGGGTTGTTCATCCAGATCTTGACGTCGCGGTCGACATTGCGGCTGGCGTCGGCCACGTGAACGTCCGACGAGTAGTTCTTGGCGGTTTGCGTGCCGATGTAGTTGTCGGCCCGCACGTCGTCGAGGCGAATCGAGTACGGCTTGTAGCTGCGTTTGAACCGCAAAGCGATGTCGTACTTTTTGTCGCCGACTTCGACCGCTTGCGGCAGCAGCTCGATGTCGACCAGGTAGGTGCCGATCGGCTCCTGAGTGCCCTTTTTGAGCAGCTTGAGATAGGCGGCCGTCGAGTCGACCTTGGCGCCGGCGTCGGCTCCGGCCGAGGCCCGGCGCTCGTCGGCGATCCACTTCAGGCCGGCTCCGGCCGTGGCCCGATTGTCCTTGGTCTCGGGGGTGATCTGCTTGAGTTCGGCGTTTTGCAGGTACTCGACCACTTCGATGTCGAACGGCAAGTTTTCGTCGCGAATCGGCTGTTCGCCACGCAAGAAGCTCCGCGGCACGACCACGACGTCGTCGGTCTTGGCATCCGACGGATCGACGACGGCCAGCTCGACTGTGCGAATGTCTTGCACGAAGTTAACCGTTTCGCCCTCGCGGATCTGCATTTGACCTTCGACGTGCAGGCCGTACACAACCAGCTCGTTGGCCATGACCAGTCCGACGCCGGCGTGCAGCAGCACGATGCCGGCCCGCTTGCGAAACAGCAGCACGCAGCCGGCCAGCAGCACGACGGCGGCCAGGCCACCCTTGGTCAGTTGCCACAAGATGCGCAGCGACGAGTCGCCCAGCGTAGCCGCATCGCCCTGGTAAAACAGCCAGATGAGCAGCACGCCCAGGCCAGTTTCGGCGATGGCTAGCAGCCGGCGCTCAAGTCTGCGGGCCGGATCGAGCTTCCACAGCGCGTAGCCGCCTGCGGCCCACAACAGAACCAGGCAGACCTTCAAGGCGTTCCAGAGCGTCGACCACTCGACCGGGGCGGCGCCTTCAATGGTCTCGCGGCCGCTGCCGCCGGCGATTACCAGCCAGGTGAGCACAGCGCCGGCCGCGATCACGGCCAGGCCTGCGGCCAGCCGCGCGCCGTGGGCCTGCACCTTGAAGCGCAGGGCATGGGCGGCCAAGAGGTTGATGCCCATGGCGGCGCCGATGGCAAACCCGCCGGGAAACCAGAGGCCGCCGGGAATGTGCGGCGCCACGCCGCCGGGAAAGAACGAACGTGGAAAGAAGACCTGGAAGGGAATCCAGGCCAGCCAGGTGCGGAAGTACAGGTGCATGACTTCCCAGATGTCCTGATCGACCTGCGCCAGCGTGCCGGCAAACACCAGGATGATCGACAGCGCAAAGAGCACGACGGTCAGCCGGAGCGAAGCCAGGGGCATCAGCCACTTGAGCAGCGGCGCCTCGTGCGCGATGGCGGTGGCACGCTCGGCGGCAGTGCGTTCGTCGGCCTCTTCCAGGGTCGGGGCGTCAGTTGCCATTGCGGGCTCCGGACATGAAGGGAGGTCGGCCCATCGAGTTGGCCGTGGCAGTGCCAAGTAGATTGACGATCGTCGCCTGCGCGCCGCTCAGCGAAACCTGGGTGGCCTCGTCGGCCATTTGCTCGGCCGTGACCGGGGGCAAGCCTAGCTGACCACGCCAACGATTGACGTTCAGCAAGATGTACTGCGCGTCGTCGCCCGACTTGGGCAGCACCGTCACGCTCAGCTCCAGCGGTTTGGGCTCGGCGGGTATCAGCAGCGTGGCAAAGCGAATATCGTTGCCCGGCTTCTGTTGCCAGCCAGCGGGCAGCGGCCACTCGGGCTTGCCTTGCTCCGAGAAACGCACCGACTTGACGAAGGCGGCAAACGGCTCGGCCTGGGCGGCGACCAGGTCTTTGGGACCGGTGAGTTTG